>JALRBB010000483.1 GCA_023257915.1 Quisquiliibacterium sp.
CCCGGATCGTTGACATCCGGCGAGATCGACGCGGTCTTGGGTTGCGGTCCGAGGGCACCGGCCACGAAGCGCGGCTTGTCCGGCGTGCTGTGCTTGTCGCAGGCCTCGCGCGCCAGCCGCGCGGACTCCAGGTTCATCTCGCGCGCGATCACGGCCAGCTTGTAGTCGGCCTGCGCAATGCTGGTGGCACCGAAGGTGTTGGTCTCGATGATGTCGGCGCCGGCGGCCAGGTAGGCGTCATGGATCTCGGCGATGATCGCCGGCTGCGTCAGCGACAGCAGCTCGTTGTTTCCCTTCAGATCCCACGGAAAATCCGCGAAACGCTCGCCCCGGTACTGCTCCTCGGTGAGCTTGTAGCGCTGGATCATCGTGCCCATCGCGCCATCCAGAATCAGGATGCGTTGCTCGAGAAGGGCGCGTAGCTGTTGTTCGGTAGTCATGGCGAATCGGTCATCAGCAAAAAGAGGCGGCGCGCTGGAATTGCCGGCTGCGCGCCGATGCCGTGCGCCCGGCAGATGCGGCATTCTAGCGGCACGAGCCCGCATTTTGTTGCATTGCGACAAATCGGTTCGTGACCCGAAGCGATCTCCCCTTGCCCAGGAAGCTCCCGATGAACAAGCGCGTTTCAGGCTCGCTCGCCCGCCTAGCCTTGTCGGCCGCACTGCTGCTGATGCCACCGCTGCTGGCGTCGGCCCAGGCTGCGAGCGCCCACTTTGGGGCCCGCGGCGACGGTCCGAACGCCTATGCGCTGGGCATGGCGCAAGGCTATCCGGCCTGCGCGCAGCCGCTGACGCAGGAGCGCTGCCGGGTCGGCTCCTGGTCGGGTGGTCAGCCCGACATCGAGCGCTCTGACGTGGCTCCGGCGGTATCGCCCCGCCCGCTGCCCCGGCACCCAAGCCCCCCCGAGATTCGCTGGGGACGCGACGACGAGCATCTGACGATCGAGGATTACCTGAACAAGGTTCAGGTGACCGGCCTGTTGATCATCAAGGACGGGCAGGTGCTGGCCGAGCGCTATCAGTACGACCGCAAGCCGGGCATGCCGATGCGCTCGTTTTCGATGGCCAAGACCATCAAGGCCTTGCTGCTGGGCATCGCGCTGGACAAGGGGCTGATCCGCTCGCTGGACGACAAGGCGGCCGACTACTGGCCCGAGATTGCGCCATCGGCCTATGGCCAGACCACGCTGCGCAACCTGCTGCGGATGTCGTCGGGCATGCCGTTCAAGGAGTTGTACACCTGGACGCCGGATGACGACATCTGGGTCTGGGGGCAGGTGCTCTATCACCGCCGTAACGCGGGTCAGCCGGAGCGGGTCACCGAGTTCCTGAATGCGCGCACCGAGAGGGAGGCCGAGCAGGGCGGCCGCTTTCACTATGCGTCGATCGAGACCGAGATCCTGGGGCGGGTGCTGATCCGGGCGACCGGCAAGAGCATCACGCAGCTCACCGAGGACTGGCTCTGGAAGCCGATGGGCGCGGAACACCGCGCGTTCTGGGTGCTGAGCACCACCGACCGGGCCGAGGGCGTGGCCGGCGGCTTCAATGCGTCGCTGCGCGACTACGGCCGGCTGGGCATGCTGCTGGCCGATGACGGGCAGCGCGATGGCAGCACGATCCTTCCGAAAGAGTACCTGCTTGATGCCACCGACGTGACCCGCCAGCCGGCCGCGTTCCGGCCCGGCAAGGCAACCCGCTTCCTGGGATACGGCTATCAGACCTGGCTGCTGCCCTACAAGACCCGAACCTTCGCGCTACAGGGCATCCACGGCCAGACGATCTATGTGCAGCCCGCCACCCGGACCGTGATGGTGCAGACCGCGGTCTACAGCAAGGGCGGGGGGCGGCAGGATCCGGAGCCGTACCGGCTGCGCCATGCGTTCTGGCAGGGGGTGCTCAGGTCGGTGGGCGGGGTGGTGGACTGATCAGCGAGCCAACGAACACTCAGGCTGCGCTTGGGCCTGGTTCCTGCAGCGACTGCGGGATGTCGCGTTGGCCATGCAAGACCCGCCAGACGTCGACAAAGTCCGGCTGCTCGACGTAAAAAACCAGATACGGATAGCGCGGCAAAGGCCCGCTGCGCAGACCGGGGAGGTCGAGCTCATGGGCCAGCCTCGGCGAACCGGTCCCCGGATGACGGGCGATGTGCTCGAAAGCGTGCTCCAGCGCATCGACAAATCCGAGCGCCGCACGCCCCGAGCCTTCATCCAGGTACCAGGCGATTGCGCGGTCGATGTCGCGGCTCGCCTGCTCGCGCGGTACGACCGGCTTGCGCGTCACCCGGTTTTGCCGCGAATTTGCGTACCACGCAGGCTGGCCCTGAGACTGTCGAAATAAGCCTGGTCTGCCGGTGCCGCTTGCGGCGACGACGCGCCGTCAAGCAGCAGCGCGCGCAATTTCTGCCGGTCCTGGTCCTTGCGGATCAGCTCGCGCACGTACTCGCTGCTGCTGCCGAAGCTACGCTGACTGACCTGCTCGTCGACGAAGGCCTTCAGCGACTCGGGCAGGGAAATATTCATCGTCGTCATTCCAGCAGGCTAGCCAGTTTGGCAAAAAATGGCAAGAACTTGAGGGGACTAGTCAGCAAAAGATCTTGCGCAAGGCGACGGGCCGCGCGCCACACAAACGTGGCATTTCGACATCGCCCTTGCTTTTTCGGTATTCTGTATACAGAATGCGGCTCCCAACCAAGACACGCCCATGACCGAAACCCTGTCCCGCCTGAACCAGAGCCCCGACCTCGTCGACCAGGTCTATCGTGCGCTGCTCGACGCGATCCGCGACGGTTCGCTGGCCCCGGGCCTGCGGCTCACGCAGGAAGACATTGCGCAGCGGCTGGCGGTATCGCGCCAGCCGGTGCTGCAGGCGCTGCGCTTGCTCAAGAAAGACGGCCTGGTGATGGACGCGCCCGGCCGCGGGCTGCAGGTGACGCCGCTGGATCCGCAGGTCGTCGGCCAGGTGTACCAGGTGCGCGGCGCGCTCGATGCACTGGCCGCGCGGCTGGCTGCGCAGCAGCAATATCGCATCGCCCCGGCGCTGATTGCGCAGGGACGCAAGGCCGCGGCGGGGCGCGACATCGACGCGATGATCGAAGCCGACATTGCATTTCACGCGGCGATTTACGAGGGATCGGGCAACCCGCTGATCGCGCAGAGCGCCCAGTTGCACTGGCATCACGTGCGTCGCGTGATGGGCGCGGTGCTGCAGACCACGCCGCAGCGCGAGTCGCTATGGGATGAACATCAGGCAATTGCCGATGCAATCGCCGTTGGCGACGCCGACACCGCTGGCCGATTGATCGATGAGCACAGCCGCCGCGCCAGCGAGGCACTCGGGCGCCAGCTCAACGCGATGCTCCAGCCCGAGTCCTGATCCAGATCGCCGAACCATTGCCCCAAACCCGAACGAATCTCTTCACGTATCCCTTAACAAATTTCCTGAAGGAGCCCCCGATGAGACTGAGCAAGGAACAGATCGAGCAGTTCGATCGCGACGGATACCTGTTCTTCCCGAGCCACTTCACGCCCGAGGAAATCAAGACCCTGACCGACGCGGTGCCCGAGCTGTATTCGCGTCAGGAGGCCTACAACATCCGTGAACGCGGCTCGCAGGCGGTGCGCACGAACTTTGCCGCCCACCTGTACAGCGAACCGTTTGCAAGGCTCGCCCGCCATCCGCGCATGGTGCAGCCGATCGAAGACCTGTTCGACGAAAAGCTGTACATGCATCAGTTCAAGATCAACGGCAAGATGGCCTTCGAAGGCGACGTCTGGCAGTGGCACCAGGACTACGGCACCTGGCTCAACGACGATCTGATGCCCTCGCCGCGCGCGATGAACGTCGCGATCTTCCTGGACGAGGTCAACGAGTACAACGGTCCGCTGGTGTTCATTCCCGGCAGCCACAAGCTCGGCGTGGTCGAGGCCGGGCACGACACCACCACCACCAGCTATCCGCTGTGGACAGTGAGCAACAAGCTGATCAGCGAGTTGGTCGAGCGCGCGGGGGGCCGCAACGGTGGCATCGTCTCGCCCAAGGGCCCGGCCGGTTCGATGATGCTGTTCCATAGCTGCCTGCTGCATGCCTCGAGCAGCAACCTGTCGCCCTGGAACCGCGTCACCTGC
>JALRBB010000511.1 GCA_023257915.1 Quisquiliibacterium sp.
AGGAAAACAAGCCGGTGGCCGAGGCCGCGATCATGCGCGTCGTCGAAGATGCGGGCGCCGAGCTGATCGTGCTGGCGCGCTACATGCAGATCCTGTCGGACGAGATGTGCAAGAAGATGTCGGGGCGGATCATCAACATCCACCACAGCTTCCTGCCCAGCTTCAAGGGCGCCAAGCCCTACGCGCAGGCGCATGACCGCGGCGTCAAGCTGATCGGCGCTACCGCGCACTACGTTACTGCCGACCTGGACGAGGGCCCGATCATCGAGCAGGACGTCGAGCGGGTCGACCACGCGATGACGCCCGACGAACTTGCTGCGGTCGGCCATGATGTCGAGTCGGTGGTACTGGCCCGGGCGCTGAAGTGGCACATCGAGCACCGGGTGCTGATCAACGGTCATCGCACCGTCGTGTTCCGCTAACACCATGATGCGATCCGCCCCGGTATTCAGCACGGCGCAGGCGGCCGAAGAGGCGTTCTACGACGCGATGCAGCGCGGCGATCTGCCCGAGATGATGTCGCTGTGGGCCGATGACGACGAGGCGGTCTGCGTCCACCCAAACGGCGCACGCCTGGTCGGCGTGCAGGCGATCCGCGCCTCGTTCGAGGAGATCTTCGCGCAGGGCGGTGTCGACGTGCGGATTGCCGGTGCACATATCCAGCAAGGCGCCATGATCGCGGTCCACAACGTCATCGAGAAAATTCTGGTGAGCGGACGGATGGGTACCGAGGTCGTCGAATGCATTGCCACCAACGTCTATGTGAATAGTCCCGGTGGCTGGCATATCGTGCTGCATCATGCGTCGCCTGCCGGCGAACGCTCCGACCCGGAACTTCCGGTCGACACTTCCACGCTGCACTGATTCGCCAGATGTCATACGTCGCGCCCCGCTGGCTGCCGGGCCCCCACACGCAGACGATCTGGCCGGCGGTGATCGCGCCGCGCGCTCAGGTTCGATACCAACGGGTGCGATGGAGCACCCCGGATGGGGATTTCATCGATGTTGATTTCGCGCTCGGCCAGACCTCGGCCGACGCCATCCCGGGCACTGGCGCCGACGATCTCGCCACGCAGGCCCTGGGCAGCCGCGATGACGAGCGCCCGCTGCTGGTGCTGTTTCACGGACTGGAGGGCAACTCGTCGAGCCACTACGCGACCGCGATGATGGCCGCCGCGCTGCATCGCGGCTGGCGCGCCGCGGTCGTGCACTTTCGCGGCTGCAGCGGTGAGCCGAATCTCGCCCCGCGCGCCTACCATTCCGGCGACTCCGACGAGATCGACTGGGTGCTACGCCGCTTCAGTGACCAACTGGCATGTCGCGCACCATTGTTCGCCGTCGGCGTCTCGCTTGGCGGCAATGCGCTGGCCAAGTGGCTCGGCGAACGTGGCTCTCAGGCGCGGTTCGTCACGGCGGCGGCAGCAATCTGTGCCCCGCATGATCTGCAGGCCGGGGCGCAGGCGTTATCGCACGGCTTCAATCGTGTCTACACCGCGAACTTCCTGAAGTCGCTAAAAACCAAGAGCCTGGAGAAGTTGACCCGCTACCCGCAATTGTTCGACCGCGAGCGCATGCTTGCGGCGCGCGACTTCTTCGACTTCGACGATGCGGTCACGGCACCGATGCACGGTTTTCGCAGCTGTTACGACTACTGGGAGCGCTCGTCATGCCGAAGCTTCCTGGCGGGTATCCGGATCCCGACCTTGCTGATCAATTCACGCAATGATCCCTTCGTTCCCGCCAATGTGCTGGCGCAGCCCCCTCAGGTCTCCGCACAAGTGCAACTCGAGTACCCCGATCAGGGTGGACACGTGGGCTTTGCCAGCGGCGGCTTTCCCGGGCGTTTCGAGTGGATTCCGGCGCGCGTGCTTGGCTTTCTTTCCGAGCAGCCGCACACGAATTCGCAAGCACCAGGACCTCTGCATGGATGACGCGGTGCTGCGCGCAATGCAACGCTGGCCAAACGTGCCGGCGGTGTACGGTTGGCTGCGACTTGACCGGCGCGGACGCTGGCTGCTGATCGACCGTGGACAACCGGACTTCGACGAACGCCGTGATGGTGCCGGTAGCCCGATCACCAATCCGCAGATCCTGGAATTTATCGCCCGCAATTACCAGCCTGACGCGCAAGGCCGCTGGTATTGGCAGAACGGCCCGCAACGCGTGTTCGTCGACCTGGAGATCGCCCCGCTGATCCTGCGCGTGCTCGGCTGCGGCGCGCAGGCGCAGATGGTCACGCACACCGGCGTGCAGATCAGCCGTGTCGACTACGCCTGGCTCACGTCGCGGGGCGAGTTGTTGCTCGCCACCGACGCGGGTCCGGGTGCGGTCCACGACCTGGACCTTGGTCTGCTGGAATTTGGCGACGAAGCCCCCGCCGGTCTTCCGGGCTGCTTGCAGATCCTGGACAAACCGGTCACTATCGATCGGCTCGGGGATGACGCCCCGTTCTTTGATCTGCGCCCCCGACCCGCTGACTGACCCGTAGGCAGCCCGTCGGGCCCACCGCTTGCCTTCGTCAACAAGTCAACGCGGACTAGTTGAGGGATCCCGTGGACAGTTCAGATCACCGCCAAGGAAAGCCAGTCAGCACCATGCAGATGGCGTTGGCGCTGCTGGGCGTGGCGCTTGTGCATTACGGCCTGAGCCAGATCAGTCGATTCACGGTTGCCGACCCATTCCAGGTATCGCTGCTCTGGTTACCGGCCGGTTTTGGTGTGGCCGCAATTGCGGCACTCGGCCCCAAAGCGACGCTCGCCGTGTTTGTGGCTGCGCTTGCAAACAGTCTTCACTACGACAGCGGCACAGCCGTCGCGATCGCCACTTCGCTGGGGAGCAGCTTGCAGTGCGCGGCCATCGCGTATGGACTCGGTCGCTGGTGCGGCCTGGGCCGCCTGGCGCACGCAGGCATCCACCCTGGTAGCACCGAATTTAGCGGCGCTCGCTTTTACATGACGCTCGCATCCGGAACCTTCATCGCCCCGACGTTCGGGGCGATGACGCTTTGCGTCAGCGGGATCATTGCGTGGCCCCTGTTCGGCAATACCTGGGTGGGCTGGTGGATCGGCGACCTGTTCGGCGTGATGATCGCAGCCCCGATCGCGTTTGAGGTAATCAGCCGTCTGATCGACAAGCCCGCATTGCCCAGCTGGCAAGGCGCGCTGACGATGTCGGCCATCCCCCTCGCGCTGTTACTGCTGATTCTTGAAGCCGCATTCGACTATCAAATGATCTTGGCGTATCCAGGGGGGCTGACTGCTCGGGAAATGAACGCCATCCTGGGCTTGGCAAGTACCATCGCCGTCATTTCGATCGCCCTGCTGCACTTGCACGCTGAAAAACTCAGGCGGCACAGCGAGCACGCCAGGCTGGCTTTGAACGAATCAAACGAGCAGATCGCAGCGCAGGCCCGCCAACTCGCCGCGCTCAATGACGAGCTTTTTCTGCGTGCCCGGGATGCCGAGAAGGCAAACCGCGCCAAATCGGAGTTCCTGTCGACAATGAGTCATGAACTGCGCACGCCGCTCAATGCCGTCGTGGGCTACGCCTACTTGCTGCAGCGTGAGGCGCTCAGCCCGTCGGCGAAGGAGTACGCGGACCAGATCACATCCTCATCGCAGCACCTGCTTGCGATGATCTCCGACATCCTGGACATCGCGCGGTCCGAATCTGGTCTGCTGACCCTGACCAGTGAAGAGTTTTCTCTGCGCACTCTGCTCTCCGACGTTCAGGACATCACACGCCAGCAGGCGAATCACAAAGGGCTGGCCCTGACGGTGGAGATCGACAGTGCCGCTGACCTGTTCCGTGGCGATCCGGTGCGATTGCGCCAGTGTCTGCTGAACTACGTCGGCAATGCGATCAAGTTCACGGATCATGGGCAGATTGCCATCGAAGTGCGTGCACGCCCGCACGCAGACGGGTCTACATTACTGCGCTTCCGGGTCAAAGACACCGGTATCGGCATTGAGGCTCAACAGCAATCGCGCATATTCGATGCGTTCCGCCAGGTCGACATGAGCTCGCAACGCAGGCACGGCGGTGCTGGGCTGGGCCTGGCGATCACGCGCAAACTGGCCGAGGCGATGGGTGGAGCCGCAGGCGTCCAGAGCGAGCCGGGAATCGGCAGCACATTCTGGTTTACCGCATCTGTCGAGACCCCGACCCTCGCCGATGGGTCGGATGCTGACCAGGCAGCGCCCGAATCTCCGGAAGACTTGTTGCGTGAGAAATACCCAGGCGTGCGGATTCTGATTGCGGAAGACGATTCGATCAGTCAGGCCTTCATGCGACTGCTGCTCGAACCTCTAGGCGCCTGCGTGGACCTCGTCGATGACGGGCAGCAGGCGATCGACAAGGCACGGACAACCGGCTACGACTGCGTGCTGATGGACGTGCAGATGCCGGGCCTGACCGGGGTGCAGGCAACCCGTGAGATTCGCCGCCTGCCCGGCTGGGCGCAGACTCCAATCATCGCCCTGACCGCGGATGCGCGCCCTGAAAACCGCCAGGAGTGTCTTGACGCCGGCATGAGTGGTTTTCTGACGAAACCGGTCAATCCGCAACAGTTACTGGCGGTTCTTGTTGCGGCGCTGCAGAGCTCAGACGCGCAATCTGGCGCCGGCGCGAACAATCCCGGTTGACGGATAGTCGCGGCTGAGCAGGTTGCGCTCAACGACGCGCGCGATCCTGCTGCTCGCGCGTGTAGATGGCCTGCAGTTCGCGAAGACGCGCGTCGACCTGCGACGCGGTGTAAAAGTCCATGCCACCGTCCCGCCGAGCGAGCTTGAGCTGCTCGATCGCCGCCAGCCAGCCGCCGAGCAACGCGTATTCCTCCGCCGACGCGCGATGCGCGAGCGCCTTGTTGCCGGTTCCGGCATGCGCACGCGAGAGCAGGCGCCAGAGAACCGGATCGGTGCGATACAACTCGACCTGGTCCTGCAAGAACTTCGCGGCCTGCTGATGGCGGCGCAGACGTAGCAGCGCTTCGGCCTGCAGATATCGCAGGCCGCGCGCACCCGGATGACGGGCCGAAGCCTCGAGCGCCTGTTTCAGCGCCCCCTCGGCATCGTCGGCGTCCAGCCGGATCTGCGCGGCCAGCCGATCCAGAAACGCATGGCCCTGCGGCAGTCTGCTGCGCGCCTGCGCGAGCGCCTGTTCAGCGGCAGAGAAATCGCGCTGCGCATTTGCCACCACCGCCAGACCGAACCAGCTCGCCGCTTCGTCCGGCGTGGTCTTGTCGCGTAACT
>JALRBB010000516.1 GCA_023257915.1 Quisquiliibacterium sp.
GCCCTTGAGCCCGGCACGCCAGGCCTCCAGGTACAGCGCCTTGAAGTCCTCGTAGGGATAGTCCTCGGCGACGTTGACGGTCTTGCTGATCGCCGAGTCGATGTAGGGCTGCACGGCGGCGCTCATCCGCATGTGATCGAGCGCGCTGATCTGCATCGCCGACACAAAGTACTCGGGCAGCGCAGTGGGATTGCCACCCATATGCCGGTACAGCCGATAGGCAAAATCCTCGACCTCGTATTCCTTGCGCGAACCGTCAGGCATGCGCTTCTTGCGAGTGTAGGTCCAGGAAAACGCGGGCTCGATGCCCCCGGACGCATTGCCCGCAAAGGCAATCGAGATCGTGCCGGTGGGGGCGATCGACATCAGATGGGAGTTGCGGATGCCGTGCTCGCGGATCTGCTTCTTGATGGACTCAGGCAGCCGCGAGGCAGAGTGCGGTTCAGCAAGGTACTTGTCGACGTCGAGCAGCGGAAACGCACCGCGCTCGCGCGCCAGACCAACCGACGCCTCGTACGCCGCATCGCGCATCTGCTGCGAGACTTGGGTGGCGAGCTCGCGGGCCTCGTCGCTGTCGTAGCGCAGCTTCATCATCGTCAGCGCATTGCCAAGCCCGGTAAATCCCAGGCCCACGCGACGCTTTTCCTTGGCTTCGCGGTCTTGCGCAGGCAGCGGCCACATCGTCAGATCGAGCACATTGTCCAGCGCACGGACGGCGATTGCGGTGACGCGGCGCATCCGTTCAAAGTCGAACGACGGACTCTCGCCGAACGGGTCGTTGACGTAGCGGGTCAGGTTCAGGCTGCCAAGATCACAGCAGCCGTAGGGCGGCAGAAATTGTTCGCCGCAGGGATTGCTCGAGGCGATCGTCTCGCAGTAGCCGAGATTGTTGTCGCGATTGACCTTGTCGATGAAGATCACGCCCGGCTCGGCGTGGTTGTACGTGGACCGCATGATCTGATCCCACAGATCCCGCGCGCGCAGGGTCTTGTAGACCCACTTGCCATCGTCATGCTTGTGGCCATGCTCATAGTCAAAAGGACGGATCTCGTGGGCGAGATCGAATTCACCGTCGGCCTCAACCGCCTGCATGAAGGCATCGGTGACCGCGACCGAGGTGTTGAAGTTGGACAGCGAACCGTCGCGCTTGGCGTGGATGAACTCTTCGACATCCGGATGGTCGACCCGCAGCACGCCCATCTGCGCACCGCGCCGGGCCCCGGCGGACTCCAGCGTCTCGCAGGATTTGTCGTAAACCCGCATGTACGAGACCGGCCCGGAGGCCCGCGAGTGCGTGCCCTTGACGAAGGCACCGCGCGGGCGAATCGACGAAAAGTCGTAGCCAACCCCGCCGCCGCGCCGCATGGTTTCGGCGGCTTCCTGCAAGGCTGAATAAATCCCCGGCGTGCCGTCCTCGCCATAACCCCAGACCGCATCCCCGATCGGCTGCACAAAGCAATTGATCAGCGTGGCCTGCAACTGGGTGCCAGCCGCAGAATTGATGCGCCCGGCCGGCACGAAGCCATTTTCCATCGCCCACAGGAACTCTTCCTGCCAGCGATTGCGTTGCTCCGGCTGCTCGATCTCGGCGAGCGCAGTTGCCACGCGTGCCCTCACCTCATGCACCGATTGTTCTTCGCCCTTTGCGTATTTCTCGACGAGAACGTCGGTGGAAACCTCCTGCTCAGGCAGCGCGGCAAGAATGTTCTCGATCTTCACGGGGTTGAACTCCGACTGAGGCCGCATCATCTGACGGCCGGGTTTCTGGCTGCGAAACCGCATTCTCGCCGATGCCGCGCAGCTTGGACAGCGCGCCAAACCCGGATTCAGCGCCAGCAAAAATCCGCTATAATTCGGCCTCTTTTCGGCCCGGGCGGCTAGCTCAGTGGTAGAGCACTGCCTTCACACGGCAGGGGTCACAGGTTCGAACCCTGTGCCGCCCACCAGTCAAACCCGGCACGCAAGCTGGTCAGCGAGATAGCGGCCACTCTCGAATCTAATCATCTGTGGCAAAACTGTGGCAAACGGTTCTTAGAGACTCCGGTCTAGTAACGCCACTTCAAGCGCCGGAGCCGAATTCCACACCTTCCGTTCGGACTGAATTGGTTTGCTTTCGCCGCTTGCTGAATGCTCATGCTGGCGTCGCAAGTGTGCGGTTTTTCAAAGTTTGGTGACTGCTTTTCTCGACGCGAGGCTTCCCCGGGGCGAAGC
>JALRBB010000005.1 GCA_023257915.1 Quisquiliibacterium sp.
TAAACCACTCATCCATCTCTCCGGAACCGCGCATTATAGCAACTCGCCAACACTCGGGCTCGCTGCGACAGACTCAGATGTCGCGCAGTTTCGGATATCGAACTTGTTCGACGAGTTGCTGCACCTCGGGTGACGGTGGCCGCGACAACAGCGATACGAGCACGATCACCGCGAAGCCGCACGGCACACCGAACACTCCCGCCGAAATCGGTGAGATATCCCACCAGATGTTCTGCTCGATCGGCGACGACACGCCAAACAGATCATGCAGCCAGGGTTGCGTACGCGCCATGTAATAGAAGGTCACAGCGAGTCCCGAAAGCATGCCCAGCGACGCCGCCAGACCGGTCGTGCGTTTCCAGAAAATACCCAGCACGAGCGCTGGAAAGAATCCGGCCGCGGCGATCGAAAACGCTGCCGAGACCAGAAAAAGGATATCCGCTGGCTTTTGAGCGGCAACCAGCGCAGCCATCACTGCCACGACCAGCAACAACATCTTCGAGAGCAGCACCCGTCTGGCCGTCGGCGCGTTGCGATCGATCATCTTGTAATAAAGATCATGCGACAACGCATTGGTAATTGTCAGAAGCAGACCGTCAGCAGTGGAGAGTGATGCGGCCAGACCACCCGCAGCTACCAGCGCAGTGATCACATACGGCAAACCCGCAATCTCGGGGGTCGCCAACATCACGATGTCGGCACCAAGACTGATCTCGGCGCGCTGCACGATCCCGTCGCCATTGACGTCGGACAGCAGTAACAGGCTGGGATCCACCTTCTGCCAGGTCTTGACCCAGGTCGGAAGCTCGCTGAAAGCAAGTCCGACGATGTCGTTGTAAATCACGTACTTGACCAGCACAGCAAGAGCCGGCGCAGTCACGTACAGCAGCACGATGAAAAACAGGGACCAGATCACCGACTTGCGCGCTTCGCGCACCGATGGCGTGGTGTAGTAACGCGTCAGGATATGCGGCAGTGCCGCGGTGCCAACCATCAGGCAAAAGATCAGAGCCAGGAAGTTTTTGCGCGACTTGTCCCGCGCCTCCTCGTCCCTGCCCGGAAACGCCTCCGCGTGCCGAACCAATGGCGCCGCCCGAGCGGCAAGTTCCTTGTCGCGATTCCATTGCGCCACCGCTTGTGCTTGCTCGCGCGGATATCTGGCCAGTTCGGATTCCAGTCGACTGATCGCGTCATTGTCTCCGGCGCCACGAGCATCGACCAGCGCCCTTTCCAGTTCGTTCTTTCCGCTCGCGTAGGCTCTGGGAACATCTTTGAGCTTTTCCTCGGCGGCGCGCGCTTTGGCGGCGAAAATCCGCCTCACCTCGTTCTCAGCCGGATCGGCAATCAGCTTCTCTTCAATCTGGGTGATCTTCATCAGCTGCAGACCGTAGATAAGCTGGGGCAATGGAATCCCGGTCTGTTTGACAGCAAGCCAGACTACTGGAATCAGATACGCGATGATCAGGATGATGTACTGCGCGACCTGGGTCCAGGTCACCGCCTTCATACCTCCCAGGAACGAGCAGACCAGGATGCCGGCGAGTCCGAGAAAAATGCCAACCGTGAAGTCGACCCCAGTAAAGCGTGATGCAATGAGCCCGATCGCGTAAATCTGCGCGACCACGTAAGTGAACGAGCAAAGGATCGCGACAACACTGCCAATGATTCTGGGCATGCGTCCGCCATAACGCGCACCAAGGAAATCCGGGATGGTGTACTGCCCGAACTTGCGCAGATACGGTGCCAGCAACAATGCCACCAGCACATAGCCTCCGGTCCAGCCCATGATGAAGGCCAGGCCAGAATAGCCCTGCAGGTACAGCCCGCCAGCCAACGCAACGAAGGAAGCGCCCGACATCCAGTCCGCGCCAGTGGCCATGCCATTGAACATCGCCGGAACTCGC
>JALRBB010000099.1 GCA_023257915.1 Quisquiliibacterium sp.
CATGTAGAAGCGCCGGTAAGCGCCCGATTCGATGACCCCGTCCAGGCTGCCGGACAGCAGTCCGCAGTCGATCATGCCTTGCGCCAGCACCTTGACCGCTGCGTCATGCGGATCGGTAAAGCGTGCGCCAGGGCGGGTTGCGGCGATCGCGGCTGCCTGCGAGTCCAGCACGATGTCGTAGAGCTCGCGCTGGCCGGCGCTGAAGCGGCCACCAACCGGAAAGGTGCGGGTGATGTCCGACGCGTAGCCGTCGAGCTCGCAACCGGCATCGATCAGCAGCAGTTCGCCATCGCGCAGCTGGGCGTCATTGCCGCGGTAGTGCAGCACGCAGGCGTTGCGGCCGCCGGCGACGATCGAGCCATAGGCTGGAAACTGCGAGCCGTTGCGCCGGAACTCGTGCAGCAGCTCAGCTTCGACCTGATACTCGTACATGCCTGGGCGGGTGGTCTGCATGGCACGCACATGCGCTTGCGCCGAGATCTGCGCAGCGCGCCGCATCAGGTCGGTCTCATGGGCGTCCTTGACCAGGCGCATTTCGTCGAGCAGCGTGCGCACATCGATGGCTTGCGATGGCGCGCCGATCCCGGTGCGCGCCTGTGCACGGACTGCGCCGATCCAGTTGCGAACCCGTGCATCGACCGCCTCATCGCTGCCAAGTGCACAGTAGATTGCCGGCTGGTCGGCGAGCAATTGGGCCAGCTTCGCATCCAGTTCCTCGATCGGGTAAGCGCGATCGAAGCCGAAACGTTCGGCAGCCATCGCCGGTCCGTGGCGGTAGCCGTCCCAGATCTCGCGCTCCGGATTCTTGTCCCGGCAAAACAGCAGGGACTCGACATGGTCTGCGCGCACCGACAGCACCATCGCGGCCTGCGGCTCGGTAAAGCCGGTCAGGTAGTAAAAGTAACTGTCCCAGCGGTACGGATATTCGGCGTCGCGATTGCGTACCACCTCTGGCGCGGTGAACACCACCGCGACGCCACCGCCACGTTCACGAATTTGCTGGGCCAGCCGAGCCCTGCGCGACGAATATTGCTGCATGTCATTCCTCCCGGAGCAATTGTGCATCGAGTTCGGTCAGGCGTTGTGGCGTGCCAACGTCAACCCATCGTCCGGCATGGCGCTCGGCTCCCGCTGCGCCCCGCGTGATTGCCTCGCGCAGCAGTGGCGCAAGCGGCGCCGGCTGGCCGCGGACCAGCCGGCCGAACAAGGACGGGCGATACACGCCGATACCGCTGAACGTGAAACGCCGCGATGCTTCAGCCAGCAAGCGGCCGCTGTCGAGGCCAAAGTCGCCGCGCGGATGCTGCGGCGGGTTGTCGACCAGCACGCACCAGGCGTCCAGATCGCCAGCAAGCATCTGGGCCGCAATCGTTCTGGCGCGACCGAAGTCGAAATCGCACCAGATATCGCCGTTGACCACCAAAAATGGATCGCTGCCAAGCAGCGGTAGCGCCTGTGCAATGCCGCCGGCAGTTTCCAGCGCATCGGCTTCGCGCGACCATGCGATGTTCAGCCCCCATCGTGAACCGTCGCCCAGCGCCTGTTCGAGCATCGATCCAAGATGGGCATGGTTGATGACGATCTGGCGAAACCCGGTGCGCGCGAGCCGCTCGAGATGCCATTCGATCAACGCCTTGCCCCCGACACGCAGAAGCGGCTTCGGGCAGGAATCGGTCAGCGGCCGCATCCGCTCGCCGCGCCCGGCGGCCAGGATCATTGCGTGCACTGAGAGGACCCGGCTCAGAACGTGTAGCCAACTGCGGGCGCACGCTGCTCGACCTGTTCGAGCAGCCGTGCCAGCGGGGCTAGGGCGTTGTAACGGGACGCCACGCCGATCGCATACTCGTACACCACAGGCAGATCGGCCAGGTAGCGGTCCTTGCCATCGCGATGAAACAGTCGCGCGAAAATGCCGAGCACTTTCAGGTGGCGTTGCAGGCCCATCCACTCGAAGTCCCGCCAGAAGTCGGCGAAGTCGCGAGCCACCGGCAGTCCGGCCGCCCGAGCTCGTTCCCAATGACGAATGGTCCAGTCGAGCACCCGCTCCTCAGGCCAGCGAATGTAGGCATCACGCAGCAGCGAGACCAGGTCGTAGGTGATCGGCCCGGTGACGGCGTCCTGAAAGTCGAGAACTCCCGGGTTCGACTCTCCGGCAAGCAGCATCAGGTTTCGCGAGTGGTAGTCGCGATGCACGAAAACCGCGGGCTGTGAGAGGTTGGCGGCGATCAGCGTCTCAAAAGCCGACAGCATGGTCGTACGCTGTTGTTCGGTCAGTTGCAGGTCCTTGTGGCGCGTGACGTACCACTCGGGGTAGAGCATCAGTTCGCGCAGCAGCAGATCACGATCGTAGGCGGGAAAGACATCAGTGCGGCTGGCTGCCTGCATCGCAACCAGCGCCCGGCATGCATCGGCATACAGCGCATCGGCATTGTGCTCGTCCAGCACCTGCAGATACGTGGTGTCGCCGAAGTCCTCGAGCAGCAAGAATCCTTGCCCCAGGTCTGCTTCGAGTACCGCAGGCACCGTCATTCCGGCACCCGCGAACACGCTGGCGGCGTGCACGAAGGGGGCGCAGTTTTCCATCGGCGGCGGGGCGTCCATCACGATGCGGCTGGGCTCACCCGGGCCTGCATCGATGCGAAAGTAGCGCCGAAAGCTCGCGTCATCTGACGCGCTGCGCAGGCTGTCGGGCAGCAGTCGATGCTCGGCAGGCAGGGCCTGTAGCCAGCTCAGCAGCGCAGCACGGCGCGGGTCGCTAACGGTGGAACTGGAGGCAGTGGTGGTGGCAGATGCCGATTTGCTGCTCATGCGGTGTCTAAGCGCGGTGCGACCGCGCCGGTTGCCTGAAACTGGCTTCTATAATAAGAGATCGCAGATATGACTTTCTCGGCCCTTCGATCCGGCGCTCTCGCCTTGCTCGCCCTTTGCGCTGCGGGGCGGGCGTTTGGCGTTGAGCCGGTCATGTTGCGGCTTGAGCGTCAGCTCAGCGAATCTGCGGCCAGGGTCACCGAGGATCGGCCGCTGTTTGGACAGTCCGATCAAGTCTCCGCGCGGGCGCGTCGCGAAATCACGATGCGCGACGGCGCTGAGTTGCGACGTGCAGGAACGACGATTCGCGCGGATCGCATTACCTACTATCCGCAGGACGACGAGGTCGTCGCCGTTGGTGCGGTTCGGGTCTTTCGCGATAACGCCGTCTTCAGCGGTCCTCAGCTCAGGCTGAAGCTGGACGCCAATGAAGGCACGGTGTCGGGCGCCCGATTCGAGCTTCCGGTGTACGGCGGCACGGGCACAGCGTCGAGCGTCGAGTTTCAGGGGCCGGACCGCACGACCTTGCTCGACGCGCTGTACACGACCTGCGATCCGCGCAATCCGGACTGGTACTTGCAGGCCGAATCCCTGACCCTGGACGAACGCAAGCAGCAGGCCGAGGGCCGCTGGGGCAGCCTGGTCTTCATGGATCGCAAGATCCTCGCCGGCCCGAGCTTCGGATTTCCGCTGAGCAACGAGCGGCGCAGCGGGTTTCTCGCGCCTTCGTACGCGGTGAACTCGCGTACCGGCCTGGAGCTGACCGCGCCGTATTACGTGAACATCGCGCCCAATCGCGACCTGACGCTGATGCCCCGGCTGATGGCCCGCAGCGGCTTGCAACTCGGCGGCGATCTGCGTTTCATGGAACCGCACACCCTCGGCCAGTTCAAATTCGAAGTGACGCCGAACGATGCGCTGACCGGCACCACCCGGTATCTGGCCGGGTTGCAGCAAACCTTCGTCAACGTCGGCGGCTGGAACGGCATCATCAACATGAAAGGGGTATCCGACGACAAATACTTCGTCGATTACTCGCGAACCATCCTGGGCAGTTCCGAGCGCTCGCTACCAAGAAGTATCGTTGCGAGCCGCGGCTACGGCGACTGGACTTTGACCGTCAACACGACCAGTTACCAGAACATTCTGGAGGCTCGCAATGCGCCTCCTTATGAACGCCTGCCGCAGGTCACTGCCTTGTGGTCCAGGCTCGACGAGCGCGGTTTCGATCTGGAGAGCACCTTCGATGCCGCCTTGTTTCGCCGCCCCTTGCCCGGTGCGGTCGAGGGAGCGCGGTTTGTTGCCAATCCGCGGATCTCGTATCCGATCGTGCGACCTGGGTGGTTCGTGGTCCCGAAACTGGGCTTGCACCTGACCAGTTATCAACTCGATACCAACCCGGGGTTCGATACCAACCTGACGCGGTCGGTTCCGACCTTCTCGCTCGATTCCGGACTCATCTTCGAGCGATACACCGACTTGTTCGGCAAGCAGACGCGTCAGACGCTCGAACCGAGAATGTTCTACGTGCGTTCGGCCTATCGGGACCAGACCGGTCTGCCGGTCTTCGACTCGGGTGTCGCCGACTTCAACTTTGCGCAACTGTTTTCGGAAAACCCCTTTATCGGTCATGACCGGATCTCGGATTCGAACCAGCTCACCAGCGCGCTGGTCTCGCGTGTTATTGATCCGGGGACCGGCGTGCAGACGCTTCGCCTGGCCTTCGGGCAGCGGCAGTATTTCGCCGATCAGCAGGTGTCGATCCCGGGCCGGCCGCTGCGCACCGACCGTCGCTCCGATCTGCTGTTCGCCGCTGGCGTGCAGATCACACGCAGTGCGAGCGTGGACGCCGGCGTGCAATACAGTCTGGGCGATGGGCGCCTGCCGCGAATGAACCTGCAGGCCCGCTACCTGCCGCCCGATGGCCGGATCCTGAACGTCGCGGTGCGTCATGTCAGTGATCAGATCGGCCAGATCGATACCTCCTGGCGCTGGCCAGTCATGCGCAATGTCCGGATGATCGGGCGCATCAACTATTCCTGGCTGCGGCAATCGACCGGCATCCTGACCGAACCGGGAATCATTGAAGGCCTGCTCGGCATGGAGTACGGCGCCGACTGCTGGATCGGCAGATTCCTCGTGCATCAGTTCGTCACCGCGCAGGGTCAGACCACCTCGGCGGTGTTCCTGCAGATCGAACTATCCGGACTGGGGCGGCTCGGGTCCGACCCGTTTGATATATTGCGTCGGAGCATTCCCGGCTATCAGCTGCCCGCCGACAACCCGCAGGCGCCATCACGGTTTTTCGGATACGAATGATTCCAACGACTTCACTGTTTCGCAGCGCGCTGCTCGCGATCGTCATGCTGGTGCCGCTTGCGGGCCATTCGCAAGGGCGTACGGTACCGCGAGAGCTCGATCGCGTTGTTGCGGTTATCAACAACGACGTCATCACCGCCAACGAGCTGGCCCAGCGGGTGCAGGCCGGTGAGCGCCAGCTGCGCCGGCAAGGCATCGAATTGCCGCCGGGCGACATTCTGGCCAAGCAGATTCTCGAGCGCATGATCGTCGATCGGGCGCTGGTGCAGACCGCAGTCAGCCAGGGAATCCGGGTGGACGATGCGCAGGTCGATGGCGCGTTTGCGCGGGTCGCGGAGCAAAACCGGCTGAACGCCGGGGAACTGCGCGCGCAACTCGAACGCGATGGCGTCAGCCTGCTGGTGTTTCGCGAGCAGTTGCGCAACGAGTTGCTGATCGGGCGGCTGCGCGAACGCGAGGTCGATTCGCGCATCCAGATCACCGAGGCCGACATTGATGCATTCCTGGCCGAGCAGCAGGGGGCTGCAGCCGGTCCTGCGGCGCTGAATCTCGCGCAGATTCTGCTCAGGGTTCCGGAGGGCGCGTCCTCAGAGCAAATCGATCGTCAGCGTCGGCGTGGTGAGGAGTTGCTGCAGCAGTTGCGGCAAGGCGCGGACTTTGCCCGTCTGGCTGCGGCCTATTCCGATTCGGCGGAGGCAATGCGTGGTGGTGTGCTCGGGATGCGGCCTGTTGATCGTCTGCCCTTGCTGTTCGTTGACGCGGTCGCCAAGCTTGCTCCAGGACAGGTTTCGGGCCTGGTGCGCAGCCCGAATGGATTTCATCTGCTCAAATTGATCGACAAGCAGGATTCCGGCTTCAACAAGCTGGCCAACGAGCCAGTGGTGCAGAGCCGGGTGCGGCATATCCTGTTGCGACCGAGCGAACTGATCCCCGAGCCGGAGGTGTTGCGCCGCTTGCAAGAGATTCGCGAGCGGCTCGTCTCAGGACTGGCGACGTTTGCTGACATGGCTCGCCAGTACTCCATCGACGGCTCTGCCGGCCGCGGTGGTGAGCTCGGCTGGATTTATCCCGGCGATACCGTGCCGCAGTTTGAGAAGGCAATGATGGCCCTGCAGCCCGGCAAGGTCAGCGAGCCGGTGCGCAGCGACTTCGGTTATCACCTGATCGAGGTGCTCGAGCGGCGCACCGACGCCGCTTCGCCGGAACGGGTGCGGGCGGCGGCCCGCCAGGCGATCCGGGAGCGTCGGACCGAGGAGGCGTTTCAGGACTGGATCCGCCAGGTGCGCGACCGCGCCTATGTCGAATATCGCGACGGCTAGCGGCACGGGCCTGCTGGCCGGGAAGCCGTCCGGATGATCCATGTTGCACGCAAGCGTTTCGGCCAACATTTTCTGGTCGACAGGGCGATCATCGACGCGATCGTCAATGCCATCAATCCGCGCGAAGGCGAGCGCGTCGTGGAGATCGGACCAGGTCTTGCGGCCTTGACTGATGCCCTGCTGGCGCGCATCGAATCGCTGACTGCGATCGAGATCGATCGAGACCTCGCACAACGGCTGCGCAATCGCTACCGCGATCGCATCGAACTGGTCCAAGCCGATGTGTTGACGGTCGACTTCAGGCGGCTGGCCGAGGGCGGGCGGCTCAGGGTGGTCGGCAATCTTCCGTACAACATCTCGAGTCCGCTGCTGGTGCATCTGCTCGAGGCTCGCGACCGGATCGTCGATCAGCACTTCATGCTGCAAAAGGAAGTGGTCGAGCGCATCGTCGCCGGGCCGGGCAGCGCCGCCTATGGTCGTCTGGGCGTGCTGATGCAGGCGTACTACGAGGTCGAGTTGCTGTTTGACGTGCCGCCTGAAAGCTTCGATCCACCGCCACGTGTGGATTCCGCGGTGTTACGGATGCTTCCGCTGCGCGATCCGGCCCCGGTGGAGCCAACGCTGCTCTCCGAGGTGGTGGCGGCTGCATTCGGGCAAAGGCGCAAGATGCTGCGCAACACGCTGCTGCCCTGGCTGGCGCAGCAAGGCGTGGATGCGCCGGAACTCGCACCGACCGAGCGTCCGGAAGGGGTGCCAGTGGCCAGTTATGTCGAACTGGCGGTGCGGCTGGCGCGCAAACGCGGCGCAAGCGCCTGACGCGGGGCCTTGCGTCGCGGGTCGGCGCGCCAGTGCAGCTTAACTGCGTTCGATCAGCTCGATCTTGTAACCGTCCGGATCCTGCACGAACGCGATCACGGTTGTGCCGCCTTTGACCGGACCGGCGTCCCGGGTGATCGTACCGCCAGCCGCACGAATCTTGTCGCAGGTAGCCTTCACATCGGGAAAGGCGATCGCGATGTGGCCGTATCCGGACCCGAGGTCATAACGGTCGGTGCCGTAGTTGTAGGTCAATTCGATGACCGCCTGTTCCGACTCTTCGCCATACCCGACGAAGGCCAGCGAATATTTCTGGTCTGGTCGGTCGGTGGTGCGCAGCAGTCGCATGCCCATGACCTTCGTGTAGAAGTCGATCGAGCGCTGCAGGTCGCCGACTCGTAGCATCGTGTGAAGAATTCGCATGGTGTTTCCTCCGGGTATGTCGCGTTCGCAGGCCGGTTGATCGGTGTGCCTGGCGTTTCGAGGCCGAAAGTCCGCGCGCGCCCGCGCGGGGTTCGGATCAACTGATACTGATGTCGTCGGTGTATTCGCGCAGCATGCCTCGCACCCTCTGGTAGTCAGGGAACAATTCTCCAACGGTTTGCCAAAAGCCGTCACCGTGGTTCAGTTCGCGCAGGTGCGCCAGTTCGTGTGCAATCACGTAGTCGATGATGTCAGGCGGGAAATGCATCAGGCGCCAATTCAGCCGGATCGAACCGTCCGCATTGCAGCTGCCCCAGCGGGTTCGGGCCGACGATAGCGACCAGCGCGACGGGCGTGTCCCGAGCAGTTCGGCGAAGTGCTCGATGCGCGGACCGAAGTGCGCACGCGCCTGCTTTTGCAGCCAGCTTTGCACGCTATCGCGAATCTGCTCGCTGCCGGCCCCGGGGGGCAGCGCAAGAATCAGATCGCTGCCGTCGACGCGAGGCGATCCCTTGTGAGCAGGATCCACGCGAAGGTTCAGCCGTGCACCCAGAAAGGGCAGCGAAGCCCCAGGCTCCCAGCGGATCGCCAATTGCTCGCGCCGCGCTGCATGCTCGCGCCAGTCGATCAGCTTGCGTGCGATCCAGTCGGCGCGCTGCTGCAGCGTTGAGTCGATTTCGGCCTGCGGCACCCATTTCGGCGCGCTGATCACCAGACCGCGATCGTCGATCAGCAGGCCGATGGTCTTGCGCTTGGAGCGGCGAAGCGTGTATTCGACGAACTCACCGTTCAAGCGCGCCATGCGGCCACCCGGACGGGACGCCGGTGTTTGGGATGTGCTTGGTTCGCCGAACGACAGCGCCAGCTGCCGGGCAGCGTCCACCAGATTTCGAGCCATCGTTCCGAGTGCCTTCAAGATTGGCCCCCCGCGGGTTGCGCGAGCGCATCGCGATGATCCTGCGGGTAGGCGTGCGGGCTGATGCGACGCATCTCTGCTTCGATCCAGTTCTCGACCTCTTCGGCGAGTTCCGCGGGCCGCTTTCCCTGCGACTCGATCGGGGGACCGATCGACACGGTGACCAGACCAGGAGTCTTGAGGAAGGCCTTGCGCGGCCAGCGTTCACCGGAGTTCACCGCGATCGGCACCACCGGCGCGCCGGTGCGAACCGCCAGCCGCGAGCCGCCGCTCTTGTAGCGACCGGCCGCGCCGACCGCCGTGCGAGTGCCTTCCGGGAACATGATGATCCAGCGGCCCTGGGCGAGTTTGGCCTGGCCCTGGCTCACCACCTGCTCGAAGGCATCATTGCCGCGGCTGCGATTGATGTGGATCATGTCGAGCAGCCAGATGCCCCAGCCAAAGAACGGCAGGAACAGCAGTTCTCGCTTGAACACGAAACACAACTCGCGCGGCATGTAGGCCGGGTAGAAGAATGTTTCCCAGGTGGACTGATGCTTGGACAGCAAGATTGCAGGACCGTCCGGCAGGTTGTGCGCACCGATCACCTGATGCCGGATACCAAGCAGAACCCGCGCCGCCCAGATCACCAGCCTGGGCCAGCCCATCGTCAGCCGGTAACGCCAGTGCAGCGGCAGCGGCGCCCACAGCAGGCAGAGCAAGGCATAGGGCACAACGGTGACCAGCTGGAACACCAGGAACAGTGCGGCGCGCGGTCCGAGCAGATTCACCGGTGCGCTCCGGAGGCGTGAGCCGGTTGACGGCTCGTCGAAGGCGATCTGCGAATCTGTCCGCAGCTGGGCACGATGGCTGGCATCAGGGCGCGAGTTCCGCCGCCACGGCCGCCAGATCGGCCCGCACCAGGGTTTGCGGCGGCAGGCCGCCGGCCTGCATCGTCTTGCGTCCCTTGCCGGTCAGCACCAGCACCGGCTTGATGCCGACTGCATCAGCTGCCTGCAGATCGCGCAGCGCATCTCCGATCATCATCACCGAGTCGGCTTCGACATGAAAGCGACGCAGGATTTCTTCGAGCATTCCTGGCGCCGGCTTGCGGCAGCGGCAACTGGCATCGGCTGCATGCGGGCAGAAGAACACCGCATCGAGACGGCCTCCCGCAGCGGCGACCGCCTGATGCATCTTTGCGTGGATGGCGCCAAGCGTGGCGAGGTCAAACAAGCCCCGACCGACACCGGACTGGTTGCTGGCAACCACCACGCGATAGCCAGCCTTGCCCAGGCGCGCGATTGCCTCCAGGCTGCCCGCGAGCGGACGCCACTCCTGCGGCGACTTGATGTAAGCGTCGCTGTCGTGGTTGATGACGCCGTCGCGGTCGAGGAGGATCAGTTTCACGCGGCTGAAAGCTTCGAGATGTCTGCAACCCGGTTCATCATCGCATGCAGGCCAGCCAGCAGCGCAAGCCGGTTGCGGCGCAGTTGCGCATCGTCGGTCATCACCATCACATCGTCAAAGAAGCGGTCGACCGCCTCGCGAGCTCCGGCCAGCGCAGTCAGGGCGCCGGTGAAGTTGCGGGCTGCCAGAGCCTGCTCGACGACCGGTGTCAGCGCCTGCACGCTCGCACCCAGTGCGCGTTCGGCATCTTCGGCAAACAGCGCCGGATCGGTGACACCGGTCTGTGCCATTTCCGCCTTGCGCAGAATATTGCCGATGCGCTTGTTCGCGGCGGCCAGGCTGGCCGCTTCGGGCAGGGCTGCGAAGGCTCGCACTGCCTCCAGGCGAGCCGGGACCTGGGCCAGATCGTCCGGACGCTGTGAGACCACGCAATCGACTTCCTGCGCGCTGAAACCGCGCTCGCGCAACCATCCGGCCAGGCGCTCGTTGAAGAACTCGGCCAGCGTGCCTCGGGCATCGGTGACCTGGTTGCCGAAGGCATCGAAGGCGATGTCGAGCAGGCGGCCCAGCGGCAGCTCCAGGCCCTTGTCGACGACCATCCGGATCACCCCAAGCGCATGCCGCCGCAGTGCGAACGGATCCTTGTCGCCGGTGGGCAGCTGTCCGATGCCGAACATGCCGGCCAGTGTCTCGAGCTTGTCGGCCAGTGCGACGATCGTGCCGACCTGAGTCGAGGGCAGTGTGTCACCGGCGAACCGCGGCCGGTAGTGCTCCTCGACAGCGATCGCGACCTCGTCAGGTTCTGCGTCGTGGCGTGCGTAGTAGCCCCCCATCACGCCCTGTAACTCAGGAAACTCGCCAACCATGC
>JALRBB010000152.1 GCA_023257915.1 Quisquiliibacterium sp.
CCACCCGTTCGCGCAGTGGTACGACCAGCAGGTGACCGATAAGACGCGGTACCACAAGCTCGTCGAGCGGACCCAGTGGTGGGGCCGCAACATGCTCATCTGGGGCATCCACGTCCACGTCGGCGTCGAGGACGTCGCCAAGGTGTTCCCGATCATCAACGCCCTCGCGGTGTATCTGCCCCACCTGCAGGCGCTGTCCGCCTCGTCCCCGTTCTGGGCCGGCGAACATCGCCTGATAGGCAAGCGGGATGTCGACGAAATCCTGCACATGCCGGTGCTGCTGGTTCAGGTAGCCGATTCCGGACAGAAAGCGTCCGGCCTTGAACCCCAGCCCCTGGCCGAAGGCAGTCGACTGCACAAAGGCCTCTTCGATGGCCACCGAGTTGTCCGGCGCCAGCGCGATCATCGCAACCCCGCGCCACCAGGGGTCGATGCTGGCGGCCATGAACAGCTCGGATTCGCCCAGGCTCAGGCCGCGAAAGCCGGGGCCGAGCTCGGCGTCCGCAGGCGCCGAAAAACCGTCAATGCGATAGTTGGCCGGATCCTGGGAACTGCGCGCGAACGTGCCTGACAGAATCAACGAGATCGCTGGATTGAAGGCGTTCACAGCGGGAGCGGCCGACACGGGCGCCGCCGGCCGGGCTGTCGACATCGTCGAACTGGCGGGCGCGGCCGCCGCCGCGGTCGGTGCCAGCGTCGGTGCCGCCGGAGCCGGACTCACACTGGTCGGCGCTGCGGCCTCGGCCGCACGTAATTTTTGCTCCAGGGCATCGATGCGTACCTGGTAGGACGCACGCAACTGCTCAAGCTCGGCGCGCAGCGCGCGAATCGTGTCGGCTTGCTGCGCCCGGGTCATCGATGGCGCCAGCAGGGCGAGCAGCAGGCTCGCGAAAAGCACAGCCTTCATCGGCCAGATTCTCCACTTCGGTTGTCGGACGCAGCAGACAGCGCCCCATTTGCCCCTTCGGCTGCGCGCTGCGCATCGGCCTGCGCGCGCAAGGCCTCGCCATGCTGGTCGAGTACCGGCGCAGCGAAGGGCTCGGGTCCCGGCGTGCGCGAAAAGCGCATCGCGCGCGTGAAGCCCCGATAACGGCCGACCACCGGGTGCGTGAACTCGCCGATCATCGCCTCGGCCTGCACCTGCGGGAAGTCGAACATGTCCTCGACGCTGCGCGCGGCCGCGCATGGTACCGACTCGCCGAACAGGCTCTCCCAGTCAAGCGCGTCGCGGGTCATCAGCACGGCGCGCAGTTTGGGCAGGATTTCGTCCTGATGCTGCGCGCGTTTGCGCACACTGTCGTAGCGCGCATCAAGCAGTTCGTGCAAGCCGGTCTTCTCGCACAGGGCCTGCCAGAAATGCGGTGTGTTGGCCGAGATGTACAGATAGCCGTCGCGAGTCGGGTGCAGCCCGGTGACACCGCCTGAACGCATGTCGCGCCCGACCTCGCGCGGCTCGCCATCTGCCCAGACCAGCCGCGCCGACTGCATCGCCAGCGCCGCGCCCATCAGCGACACGCTGACCTGCTGGCCGCGTCCGCTTCGCTCGCGCTCGAACAGCGCCGAGCTGACCGCGCCGCTGATCAGCGCGGCCGCGTAGTAGTCGACCACCGAGCCATACAGAATCTCCGGCGGCCCGCCGCTGCGGCCCTGCATCGTGCACATGCCGGTCATCGTCTGCAGCACCTGGTCATAGCCAGCCTTCTCGCGAAGCGGCCCGGTCTCGCCGTAGCCCGTAACCGCGCAATACACCAGGCGCGGGTTCAGAGCCGAGAGTCGGGAATAGTCGATTCCGAGTCTCTCGGGAACGCCGGGCCGGAAGTTGTGCACCAGCACGTCGGCACTGCGCACAAGGGCCAGCAACCGCGCATGATCATCCGCTTGCTTCAGGTCGAGCACCAGGCCGCGCTTGCTGCGGTTCACACCGAGAAACGCACGGCTTTCAGCGGCCAGCGTGGACGGATAGCGGCGCAGGTTGTCCCCATCCGGCGGTTCAATCTTGATCACGTCCGCGCCCTGATCGGCGAGCAGCGTGCAACCGTATGGGCCGGCGATGTAGGCGCTCAGGTCGAGCACGCAGATACCGGCCAGCGGACCGCCTTCATGCAGGCTTGGCTGGTTCATGACCCCCCTCTCCTTCAATCCTTGGGCAGCAGACCAAGCCGGCCCGCGGTTGCCACGACTGCCTGCGCCCGCAGCACGAATGGCGGATCAATCATCTTGCCATCGACCACATAGGCGCCGGCGCCGCGCGCATCAGCCTCGCGCGTTGCCTCAAGGATCCGCAGTGCGTGTGCGATCTCGTCATCGGTCGGCCGGAACACTGCATTGGCGATCGCCACCTGGCTTGGGTGGATGCAGCTCTTGCCGA
The DNA here is from genome assembly GCA_023257915.1 of Quisquiliibacterium sp. Lineage (GTDB taxonomy): Bacteria > Pseudomonadota > Gammaproteobacteria > Burkholderiales > Burkholderiaceae_E > Quisquiliibacterium. The sequence goes on from JALRBB010000152.1 coordinate 2,369, forward strand.
TGAAGCCGAGCGCACGCGACATCTGCGCCTCGGCCCGAAAACCCTCGGCATCCGCAATGTTGCCCCAGGCCGTGTCGAGCGCAAAGACGCCGGCCTCGGCGGCTGCCAGTCGCACCTGCAGCATCACCTGGTGGACCGCGGCCACGTCGGTGCGCACGATCGACAAGGGCTCGAACAAGTCGGCCAGGCCGAGCTGCAGACCGGCAACGCGCGGATGCGCCGCCGCGAGCTCATGCGCGATACGCAGCGCCCGCGCCGACTCGATGTTGACCAGGATACGTACCGGCGCGTCAATTCCAGAACGCCATCCGTTCTCGCGCTCGGCGCGTTCAATCGCGGCAGCGGCCGCGCACACTTCGTCGGCATGCTGCGGCTTGGGCAGATTGATCATCTGCAAGCCCGGCTGCACAACCGCTTGCACGTCAGCCTCGAAATGCGCCGTGTCCAGAGCATTGACGCGCACGATCAGCGTCTTGCCGCTGGCGCACGCCGCCTCATCGCGCAGCAGATCTCGCATCGCATTACGCGCCTGCGCCTTGCGCGCCTCGACAACCGCATCTTCGAGGTCAAACGACAGGCAGTCGGCCTGACTGGCCAGCGCCTTGGCGAACAGTTCCGCGCGGGACGCGGGCACAAACAGCTTGCTTCTCATCACGACAATTTCCGTAGTAGTTTGCCCAGATCGATACACTGTCTGGTCTGACGGCCCCAACCACATGCAGGACGCGCTGATGGACGACATCGAACGCCGGCTCACCGAACTCGAAATCAAGGCCGGCTTCACCGAGGATCTGCTCGACACGCTGAACGCGACCATCGCGCGCCAGCAGGAGGCGATCGAAATGCTGGTGCGAGAAATCGCGAGACTACGCGAACAGCAGGCCGCCGGGGCCGGTAGTGCGCCGACCAGCCTACGCGACGAGCTGCCACCGCACTACTGAACCACAGCGTGCATCGGCGACGCTGAGCGGTCGCGAGCATCCGGTTCGGCCAAGTTAGCGGGTAAACAGAATGTTGTCGATCAGCCGGGTGCTACCAAGGCGGGCCGCTCCGAGCACGACCAGTGCATCGTCGCAGCTTGCCGGTTCAAGAAGGTCTGCCTGGCGGCGCACGCTCAGGTAGTCGGGTTGCCAACCCTGTTCGCGCAGCCGCTGCATCGCCTGCTGCGACAAGCGTTCGAGCTCGCTCTCGCCGGCCTGGACCGCCGCCGCCACTTGCGCCAGCGCGCTGGACAGCGCGACCGCGTCACGCCGCTGTTCTGCGCTCAGATAACCGTTGCGCGAACTCTTGGCCCGCGCAATCAGCGACAGGTGACCTTCGTGCAGGTTACCCATCGTCGGGGCGAACGCCGGCGAGCGGTAGCGTCGCAAGGCTTCGCGCAACTGGTCGGCTCGTTCGATGATGATCATGGCCAGCGGATCGTGTCAAAGGGCCCGATCGCGAGCTTTCAGGCTTTCTATCATGAAGTCTGCGGCCGCATCGATATGGCGGCGCGCCAGCATCTCGGCCCGCTCGCCATCGCCGTCGATGACCGCCTGCAGCAGCGCCTCGTGCTCGTTCCAGATGTCGCGCGGCTTGTCGTCTCGCATCAGCACTTCACCCATCACGCGCTGGGTATTCGCCCAGTGCGCCTGCATGCCCGGGACCACCAGCGGATTGCCCGACAGCGCATAGATCAGCTCGTGAAAGGCCATGTCGGCCTCGATCATCGCGCGCACTGAGCCGCTCGCGACCGCCTTGCGACCGGCGCGAAGCAGCTCCTGACCGCGCGCCGCAGCGGCGGCACCGCTGCGCTCGGCGGCTTTGCGAAACGCAAGCCCTTCGATGACGGCGCGCAAATCGTACAGATTGCGCACATGTTCGAGGTCGAGCTCGGCCACCTGCAGGCCGCGACCCGGTGCGTCGCACAGCACCGCCTGCTTGCGCAGCAGCGCGAGCGCCTGCTGCACCGGCTGGCGCGACACGCCGAGCTCCTGCGCGATCTGCTCCTGGATCACGCGCGAGCCAGGCGGCAGGCGACCTTCGGCGATCTCGGACAGGATCGCCTGGTGCACCTGCTCGACCAGCCTGGGCTGTGCTTTGAGGGTCTTCATCGGGCTCGATCCTAGCAGTGCGCGGCCCGATCGTGCGCGCCGAGGCTGGATGCATCGATTGTCCTGCCCACCAAACCCGATCTGCTCGCCGCAGCCTGGGGCAACTGACTTACTCCGCGTTTGCGCGCCAGCGTCGCTCTGCGTCGTCCCAGGCCTGCAGCGGCTGCAGGTCCGGCACCCAGGCGAGACCCGACTTCGCGTCGGAGGAAGCTGCCTGCGGTGTGACCAGCACATCGAGCAGCGCCGGCCGGTTGGCCATCGCACGCGCGATCGCATCCGGCAGCTGCTGCGGGTCGCTGACGCGTTCCGCATGCATGCCGAAGGCCCTGGCCATCGCCGCATGGTCGGCAAATTGCAGATGGGTGCCGACCACCTTGCCATGGGTTTCCTGCTGGTCGCGCACCTCGATCGCCCATGAGCCGTTGTTGGCCACCACCACCAGCACCGGGGCGCGCTGGCGCACCGCGGTGTCGATTTCCATCGCGTTAAAGCCGAACGCGCCGTCCCCGGTGGCCACGACGACGGTGCGCTCCGGGCAAGCCAGGCTGGCGGCGATGCCAAAGGGCGTGCCGACGCCGATGCACCCGAGCGAGCCGGGATCCAGGTAGGTGGCTGCCGGCAATCCGACCCGTGCGAAGCTCAGGAAGTCGCCACCGTCGGCAACGACAATGGCGTCGGCCGGCAGCGCATCGCGCAGCGCAGCCAGCACGCGGTTCGGGTGCATCAGGCCGTCCGGGCCGGCGGGTGCCGCGCGCATGCTGTCGGCGAGTTTTGCGGACCGGGCCTGATGCTGCTCGCGCAGGCCGGCCAGCCACCGTGGGTCGGCGGCCGGCATCCGGTTGCCGGCGGCATCCAGGATCGCCTGCAGCGCGGCGCCGGTGTCAGCGAACACTTCGACCTCGCCACGCCGATTGTCGCGTAGCTCGGCTGCACAATCGGCGATGCGCAGGAAGCGGGCTTCGCCGAACACCGCCGGCGAGCCATAGGCGAGCTGAAAGTCGAGCCTGCGCCCGACGGTGATGACCAGATCCGCCTGGCCCATCACATTGCCACGCATCGCGGCGACCACCGACGGGTGTTCGTCGGGAACCAGTCCGCGGCTCTCGCCGGTGTCCAGGTAAGCGGCGCCCAGCCGGGTCAGCAGCTCAACCAGTTGTGACCCGGCCCGCTGGGCTCCGCGGCCGGAGATCACCAAGGGTCTTTTGGCCGCCCACAGCAGATCGACCCCCTGAGCGATCGCTGTCGGATCAGGTGCCGGCACCGGCCGGGTGCGCGGACCGAAGTATTCCGGTAACT
>JALRBB010000169.1 GCA_023257915.1 Quisquiliibacterium sp.
GAGGCCGGCCGAGCCATTGCGCCTCGCTTCGCCGCAACCGGTGGCGATCCGGACCGAAAACCGGTCCGCTCGATCAGTCGACCGAGACGGTGTAGTTCAATGCCAGGCGCCCGCCATCCGGATACACGGTTTGTCCGGTCATGTAGGACGAATCGTCGCCCGCGAGAAATACCGCCACCTTGGCCACTTCGTCGGGTTCCCCAAGCCGCTTGAGCGGGGTGCGCGACATCAGTTTTCGCCTTGCCTCGTCAGAACCCATCACCGCCTTGCGGGCGAGGTCGGTCGCGATCGTGCCGGGGCCGATCGCATTGACGCGGATCCCGTGCGTGGCCAGCGACATCGCCATCACTCGCGTCATTTGATTCACGCCGCCCTTGGAGACCGCGTAGGGAAGCTGGTCCGGAATGGCCAGGATCGCATTGACGCTGGACATGTTGACGATGGTTCCGCCTTGGCCTTGGGCGACCATCTGGCGCGCGGCGGCCTGCCCGAATGTGAAGTACGAGCGCAGGTTAACTGCGAGCACCCGATCGAAATCCTCTTCGCGCAGATCCAGAAAATCGGCCGAGTGAATGATGCCGGCATTGTTCAGCAGGATGTCGATGCGGCCGAACCGCTGCACGGTTGCGTCGATCGCCGCTTTACCGGCCCCGGCGGCAGTCACGTCACAGGGGATGAAGGCTGCACGCTCACCAAGCGAGGCAGCGAATTGCTCGCCGAGCGCCTGGTTGATGTCAGCGAGCATCACGAACGCGCCTTCGTCAATGAACCGTTTCGCACATGCGGCGCCGATGCCTTGTGCGCTTCCGGTGACCAGCGCAATCTTGTCCTTGAGCCTCATTCGGTGTCCTTGTTCGGTTGGCGGGTTCGCGACGGCGCGATCCTTGGCTGTAAGCATAGCGTGTCCGCCGCTGTCCTAAAATCGCTTCCATGCAGATGAAACCCCGGGCAATGCTGGTTGTCGCAAACCGTGAAAACCGGTCGACTGTGCGACAGGTGCGCGCCCGCGTTCGCGTGCCGGCTCGTCCGGCGCCCGGACCGGCGCCTCTGGCGTCGCTTGGCCTTCGCCCCTGGCTGCGCCAGCTGGCCGTGATCCTCGGTCTTTTTGTCGGGTTGTCTTCGGTGAGTGTGGCCAGCAACGCCGGCGCAGCGTCGCGCACGATGGCCCAGCCAGCGGTCGCATCCGCTGGAAGCGATGTGGTGGCGCAATGGCTGGCCGCTCCGGCAATGCGGGACGCTCGCGTCGCACTCATCGCGTCGCCTCTGGGTGGTGGCCCGGCTCTGCTGGAGCATCAGTCCTCTTTGCCTCTGAATCCAGCCTCCGCAATCAAGCTGCTGACCAGCCACGCGGCCCTGTCGATGCTCGGGCCCGATTACCGCTGGCAGACCGGTGCCTACCTCGACGGCGAACTGCGCGATGGTGTGCTGCATGGCAATCTGGTGCTCAAGGGCGGCGGTGATCCGAAACTCGTCATCGAGGACCTGCAGCAATTCGTTGCCGCGATGCGTGCCGCCGGCCTGCAAGAAGTGCGGGGAGACCTGATCATCGACGACTCGGTGTTCGAGGTCGGCGAGGCCAGTGTCGAAGCCTTCGACGGCGATCCGACCCAGCCGTACAACGTGCGTCCGTTCGGATTGCTGATGAACTTCAAGGCTACCCGTGTCGTTGTGCATCCCGGACAGGGGCGTGCAGCGCAGATTTCGCTCGACCCGGCACTCGATGGCGTGAAGATCGAGAATCGGCTGAAACTTCGGGATGGCCACTGCCGCCGGGGCCAGGACGTTCTGTCGGTCTCGGAACCGCAAGCAGAACAGCCTGGCAAGGGAGTCGGTCAGGCCTCCGGGGTGCCCCGGCTGATCGTCAGCGGCAGCTACTCGCCAGCCTGTGGCGAGATCGGCGCGTTCGTGTCGGTGCTCAGTCATCGGGCGTTCATCGACGCGCTGTTCCGGGCGGCCTGGCGCGAGGCCGGCGGGCGCTGGGATGGTCGCACGCGGGTCGTACGTGGCGCGGCACGCGCCGAGCCCTGGCTGCGCTGGGAGTCGCCGCGTACGCTGGCCGATGTGGTGCGCGACATCAACAAGTTCAGCAACAACGTGATGTCGCGTCAGCTGCTCTTGCAACTCGGTCATGAGGCAGGTGCGCGACCGGCAGATGTCAGTTCAGCGCGCGCAGCCCTGCATGCCTGGCTGGCAAGCCAGAGCCTGAACCTGCCTGGCCTGCTCGTTGACAACGGGTCCGGGTTATCGCGCAGCGCGCGGATTAGCGCAGCTGGCATGGCTCAGGTGCTTGAACATGCCGCGCGCAGCCGGCATGCCGAGCTGTTGCGCGACTCGCTGCCGGTGCTCGGCATGGACGGCACGATGCGCTACCGGATGGCCGGCGAGTCGCTTGCCGGCCGAGCCTGGATCAAGACCGGAAGTCTCGCCGATGTCAGGACGATCGCGGGGTATCTGGATGCGAAATCCGGGACCCGCTACGTGGTTGTACTGTTGTACAACGGGCCACAGCCAGCCGAGGCGCGTCGCTTGCAGGACGATTTCCTGCGCTGGGTGTACCGACACGGGTGAGTGCGCTACGACTCCGGGTGCAGTGCTGCGCGAGGGCGAAGGGTTCGCCGCTCAGAGTCCCAGCGAATCCCACAGGCCATCGATCCGAGCCTTGACCTGCGGGTCCATCGTGATCGGTCGACCCCATTCGCGCTGGGTTTCGCCGGCCCACTTGTTGGTGGCGTCCATTCCCATCTTGGAGCCAAGGCCGGAGACCGGCGAGGCGAAGTCCAGATAGTCGATCGGCGTGTTCTCGATCAGGGTGGTGTCGCGTGCCGGGTCCATGCGCGTGGTAATCGCCCAGATCACTTCCTTCCAGTC
>JALRBB010000187.1 GCA_023257915.1 Quisquiliibacterium sp.
CAGCGCGCGGATGGCTGGGCGGCCGCGCGCGTCGCGCACCGGCTTGCCCTCGGTCAGGCGCTGCAGCATCGGCAGCACGAAGCCGGCGGTCTTGCCGGTGCCGGTCTGTGCGCCCGCGAGCAGGTCGCCACCGGCGAGTACCGCCGGAATGGCCTGTAGTTGGATTGGGGTGGGTTGCGTATAGCCGAGTTCGGTCACGGCGCGAACGAGCGGTTCGGCCAGGCCGAGAGATGCGAAAGACATCGATTTCCTTGAATGCGGCGGCGCAGGGCCGCAACGCGCAGTACTGCGTCGACCTTCCGCGGCGGGGGAGCCCCGGCGGAACCAGTCGGGAAGACGAAGAGGGGTTTTGAACAGGTGTTCAGGGACCGCGGCGTACAAAGACTGGTACAGGGCGCCGCAGCCGATATTGTACCGGCTCCGGCAGATTTGCGCGCGCAATCAGGCAGTCGGTGGTTTTTTTGTGCCGGTGTTGACCGGGTAGTCGGGCCGACCGGTGCGCGCCCAGGTCACGATGTTCATCGCCGCCTTGCGGCGCAGTTCGATTTCGGATTCGACCGAGTAGAACGCGGCATGCGGGCTCAGGATCACACGGCGGTCGGCGAGCAAGGGGTCGTGCGGCTTGATCGGCTCTTCGGGCAGCACGTCCAGTGCGACGCCTGCCAGTCGGTCTGCGTCCTGCGCCAGCACCTGGCGCAGCTCCGGCACGTTGACCACCGCGCCGCGAGAGGTGTTCACCAGATAGGAGCCGGGCTTCATCTGTCGCAGCAGGCGAGCATCGACCAGCCCCTTCGTCTCGTCATTGAGCAGCGTGTGAATCGAGATCGCGTCAGCCTGGCTGAACAGTTCATCGAGCGAGACCCGTTCGACGTAAGCCGGAAAGTCGCCGTCGATCAGATGCGGATCATGGGCGATCACGCGTTTGAACAGATTGCGTGCGAGGTGTGCGAAGCGCTTGCCGATACGCCCCAGACCGAGCACGCCGACGGTCATGTTCGAGGCACGCGGGATGCGACCGGTGCTGGAGTAGTGCCAGTTGCCCTGGTGTACGTCATGGTCGAAGCGCACGACCCCGCGGATCAGGCTGAGCATCATCGCCAGCGCATGCGTGGAGACTTCGCCGACGCCATAATCCGGCGAGTTCGCGACCCAGACGCCATGGCGTGTTGCGTCCGCGACCCGAATGGTGTCGTAGCCGGCGCCCATCCGCGAGCAGATGCCGATTTCGGGGCGTGCGCTGAACACCTTCTCGTTGGCCGGCGCATAGGTGATCAGCAGGGCGCTGCAGCCCTCGGAGGCGCGAATCACATCATCCTCGGTGCGGCACTGCGCTTCGATCAGTTCGATGCCCGCATCCTGGAAGACCTTGCGCTCGGTCGAGATGTCCTTGGCGTGGAAATCGGTGTACAAAACTTTCATGCGAAACTCCATGGTTGTCGTGCAAATGTAGCATCTGCGCGAGCCAGATTTGTCCGTCCCGGATAGCAAGGAAATCCAATGAACCGAATCGATATGCAAGGCCGCTTCGCGATCGTCACCGGCGGTGCGTCGGGTATTGGCACTGCGATCTGCCAACGCTTTGCCAACAGTGGTGCCCGGGTTGCGGTCTGGGATCTTGACGGCAATGCCGGCGTCAACGCCGCAGCTGGCCTGCCCACGGTGTCGGGAGGCGCGCACATCGGCGTGCAGGTCGATGTGGCGAACGACGCCTCGGTGGCCAGCGCAATGCAGCGCACGCTCGAGGCCTTCGGGCGGCTTGACGTGATGGTCTGCAGCGCCGGCATCACCGGTCCGAACAAGGTCACCTGGGAATACGATCCCGACGACTGGCGCAAGGTGATCGACGTGAACCTGAACGGCGTGTTCCTGTGCAACCGCGCGGCGGTGCCGGCGATGCTGGCCAATGATTACGGGCGCATCGTCAATATCGCGTCGATCGCGGGCAAGGACGGCAATCCGAACGCGCCGGCGTACAGCACGTCAAAGGCCGGTGTCATCGGGCTGACCAAGTCGATTGGCAAGGAAACCGCGCGCACCGGCATTCGCGTCAACTGCATCACGCCAGCCGCGGTGCACACGCCGATTTTCGAGCAAATGACGCAGCAGCACATCGACTTCATGCTGTCCAAGATCCCGATGGGCCGCTTCGGCCTGGTCGAGGAGATCGCTGCGATGGTCGCCTGGTTGAGCTCGGAGGAGTGCTCATTTTCGACCGGCGCGGTGTTCGACGTCTCCGGCGGACGGGCGGTGTACTGATGAGCGGCTCGCAAGGCGATCAGCCCCGCTTCGACGCGCAGTCGCTGGTCGAGTTCGCCGACGCACTGTTGCGGGCTGCCAGCGTCGACGCGCCGATCGCCCGGGATGTTGCCGAGGTTCTGGTCGAAGGCGATCTGCTGGGTCACGACACGCATGGGCTGGCGCTGCTGGCCGGGTATCTCGCAGAACTGGACAAGGGAACGATGACCCGGTCTGGTGCGCCGCATGTGCTTGCCGAGCGCAGCGCGGTGGCTACCTGGGACGGTCAGCGACTTCCTGGTCCCTGGCTGGTGCGAGAGGCGATCGACTGGGCGCTGCCGCGGGCTCGCGAACACGGCTGCGCGAGCGTCGCAATCCGGCGCAGTCATCACATCGCCTGCCTGGCCGCCTACCTCGAGCCGGTTGCGCGCCAGGGCATGTTGATCCTTCTGTCGAGTTCCGATCCAAATGCGGCCAGCGTTGCGCCCTTTGGCGGCACCCAGCCGGTGTTCACACCGAACCCGATCGCGATCGGCTTTCCGACGTCCGGCGATCCGGTCATGATCGACGTCTCGGCCTCGATCACCACCAACGGCATGAGCGCGCGACTGCATGCGGCCGGCCAGCGTGGCGAACATCCTTGGTGGATGGACGCACAGGGGCAGGTCACCAACGATCCGTCGGTGATCTTTGCCAAGCCTCCCGGCACGATCCTGCCGGTCGGCGGGCTGGATGCGGGGCACAAGGGCTACGGCCTGGCCCTGATGATCGAGGCCTTGACCGGCGGACTGGCCGGCCACGGCCGTGCGGACCCGGCCGAAGGCTGGGGCGCGACCGTGCATTTGCAGATTTATGACACCGCGGCCTTTGCCGGGTCGCAGCAATTCTCGCGCCAGACCGACTGGATCGCGGCCGCCTGCCATGACAATCCGCCGCGCGAGGTCGATCGACCGGTGCGGTTGCCGGGTGAACGCGGGCTGGCCCGCAAGCGCGAGCAGTTGGGCTCCGGCGTTCAATTGCATCCGGCAATCATGCCGGCTCTGCACGACTGGGCCGGCAAGCTGGCCGTGGCGCTTCCTTGCGCGGTGGCGAATCGCGGATGATCCTAGGGCGGACCGGTCTGCGGTCCGTCTGCAAAAACCCGTAACAACCGAATCCGAAAGCGGTGGTCCGACAATGAGCAAAGCGACGATTCTTCTGATGGGAATGTTCTACCAACCCAAGCTCGACGAGCTCGAGAAACTCTATGACTGCCATCGCCACTGGGCGGCGCCAGACAAGGACGCTCTGGTCGCCAGCCTGGCCGATCGCTGCGAGATCGTCGTCACCAACGGCGGGCGCGGCATCAGTGCGCAGGAGATGGCACAGTTGCCCAAGCTCAGGCTGGTCGCCTGCTTCGGAGTCGGGGTTGACGCGATTGACCTGGACTACGCGCGCCAGCACGGCATCGCGGTCAGCAACACGCCCGATGTGCTCACCGATGACGTTGCCGACATGGCGCTGGCGCTGCTGCTCGGCACGATGCGCCGCATCCCGCAGGGCGATCGCTTTGTGCGCGAGGGGCGCTGGCTGGCCGGTGGCATGCCGGTCACGCGCAGCTTGCAGCGCAAGCGGATCGGCGTCGTGGGCTTGGGCAGGATCGGGCGCGCAATCGCCAGTCGTTGCGAGGCCTTCAATACCGAGGTCGGCTACTTCGGGCCGAACCGCAAGAGTGATGTGTCGTACAAGTATTTCGACGATGTGGTCGCAATGGCCGACTGGGCCGAGGTCGTGATCGCGGCCTGCCCTGGCGGTCCGTCTACCTACCGGATCGTGTCGCGGGCTGCACTTGAAGCCCTCGGGCCCGACGGCGTGTTCATCAACATCGCGCGCGGCTCGGTTGTTGATCAGGAGGCCATGATCGAACTGCTCGCCGGTGGCGGGCTGGGCGCTGCCGGACTGGATGTGTTCGACAATGAGCCGAACGTGCCGGCCGAATTGATCGCGCTCGACAACGTGGTGCTGCATCCGCACCAGGGCAGCGCAACGCATCCGACCCGCGCTGCGATGGGTCAGTTGGTCATCGACAATGTCGCGGCGCTGGTTGAAGGGCGCGAGCTGGTTACCCGGGTCGTCTGATCGGTGCGTTCGGCGCGGGTGCGCGCCGCGCGATCGCCGCTTGCGTCGATCCGGGCCAGCAATCAGGCTCCGCAGGCCGAGCCCAGATCAGGCGTTGCCTCCGGACTCCTCGATCTGGGGCGCAGGCGCGTGGGCCGCTTGTGCGGAGTCTCGACCGTTGCGTTGCCGGCCGCGGGTGGTCTTGCGGGCTGCAGGCGGGCGGCCGAACAGATGGCGTGACAGCTCATCGAGGGCCATGCGATAGACCTCGCGCTTGAACTCGATCACGGAATCCAGCGGAATCCAGTACTCGTGCCAACGCCAGGCATCGAATTCGGGCTTTTCGGTGGCGCGCAACTGCACATCCGTGTCCCGTCCTACCAGTCGCAGCAGGAACCAGATCTGCTTTTGTCCGCGGTAATGGCCTCGCCAATCCCGTCGAACCCAGTTTTCAGGAACCTCGTAACGCAACCAGTCCCGCGTTCGGGCGATGATGCGCACATGTTCGGGCTTCAGGCCTACCTCTTCGTGCAACTCGCGGTACATCGCCTGCTCCGGCGATTCGCCCCGCTTGATGCCTCCCTGAGGAAACTGCCATGAATGCTCGCGGACCCTCTTGCCCCAGAAAACCTCGTTCCTGCCATTGACCAGAATAATGCCGACGTTGGGGCGGTAGCCGTCTCGATCCAGCATGGCGACACCCCTCGAACCGATACAATCGAATGGATTATACGGTGCGCAAGTTCGCACTGGCCCGAAGCTCACTGCGTTCACGCATTGCGTTGACGCATCTCATTCGCGAAGCTCGACATGAAAGCAAGCCGATTCCACATCTCGACGCTCAAGGAAGCGCCGTCCGATGCCGAGATCGTCAGCCACCGGCTGATGACCCGGGCGGGCATGATCAGACGGCTCGCCGGAGGCATCTACAACTACATGCCGATGGGCCTGCGCGTGATCCGGCGCATCGAGGCAATCATCCGCGAGGAGATGAACCGCGCCGGCGCGGTCGAGTTGCTGATGCCGGTGGTGCAGCCGGCCGAATTGTGGATGGAGTCCGGGCGCTGGGAGCAGTACGGTCCCGAACTGCTGCGGGTCAAGGATCGGCATCAGCGAGATTTCATTGTGCAGCCGACCTCCGAGGAAGTGATCACTGACATCGCGCGCCACGAGATCAAGAGCTACCGGCAGATGCCGCGCAACTTCTATCACATCCAGACCAAGTTCCGCGACGAGCGCAGGCCGCGCTTTGGCGTGATGCGCGGTCGCGAATTCACGATGAAGGACGCGTATTCGTTCGACCGGGATCGCGACTCGGCGCTGGCCAGCTATCAGGCGATGTTCGATGCCTACGTCAAGGTTTTCGAGCGGATGGGGCTGAAATTTCGCGCGGTCGCTGCCGACACCGGCGCGATCGGCGGCTCGGCGAGCCACGAGTTCCAGGTCATT
>JALRBB010000218.1 GCA_023257915.1 Quisquiliibacterium sp.
GCGATCATCGCCAGCGAACTCAACGAGCAGCACCGCGTCCGGCTCGCCGATCAGTGCCGCGTCGATGGTCGGTCGGAACACCGGGTTGGCGCGCGACAACTCGATCATTGTGCGATCGACCAACTCCACCGCGGTCGGACCCAGCTTGACGATGTGCTGCGCGCTTTCCATCGCCGCATGAAAGCTCGGAAAGTTGACCACGCCGAGCACCTTAGCGCGCGGCAGCGGGGAGAGCTTCAGGTGCAAGCGGCGAAAGTACGCGAGCGTGCCTTCGGAGCCGACCAGCAGGTGCGCAAGGTTCACCGATCCATCCGGCATGTACGGCCGTTCGGATTGCGGATGGAAAACGTCCAGGTTGTAGCCGCCGACCCGGCGCATCACGCGCGGCCAGACGCGTTCGATTTCATCGCGCTCGCGGGCGGCGATTTCGTGCAATCCGGCCACCAGCTTGCCGCTTCGCCCCGAGGACATCGGCCGGCTCGCGTTCGCGCCAAAAGGTCCGAAGTACTCCTGCGTGCCGTCAGCCAGAATCGCATCGATTCCGAGCACGTTGTGCACCATGTTGCCGTAGGCAATCGAGCGCGAACCGCAGGAGTTGTTGCCAGCCATGCCACCGAGCGTGGCCTGCGCCGAGGTCGAGACGTCGACCGGATACCACAGTCCATGCGGCTTGAGCCAGGCATTCAGGTGATCGAGCACGATGCCAGGCTGCACCTCGACGGTAGCCGCCTGCTTGTCGAATGCGATTACCGAGTTCAGGTGTTTGCTGTTATCGATGACCAGCGCTTCCCCGACAGTCTGGCCGCACTGGCTGGTGCCGCCACCGCGAGGCAGGATCGGCACGCGCATCTCGCGCGCCAGTTCGATCGTGGCGATCACGTCGGCCTCATCAGCCGGCACGACAACACCGACCGGCTCGACCTGATAGATCGAGGCGTCGGTCGCGTAGCGCGCACGGGAGAACTTGTCGAACATCACCTCGCCACGCAACACACGGCGCAGGCGCTGCGCGATCCGGCTGCCGCTGCTGGAACGGGACTCGGCGAACCGAAGCGGAGCTGCGGTCGCGCTGCTGGTTTCAGACATGATTACTCCGTTGATTCGTTGGGACGTCGCGAACGTGACCCGGCGCTACCGCGAACGGCATTTGCGCTAGAAGAGCCGGCGCGCAATTCGTCCAGGACCGCATCGCGCTTGTTGCGCAGGTGCTGCTCCAGCACAGCGCGCAGTGCAGCGGCATCACCACGGGCCAGCGCCTCGACCATCACTCCATGCTCGGCGACCGCCGCGTCCCACTTGGCCTGATTGAAGTTGGATCGAAACCGAAGGTTCTGGATGCGCAGATTGACGCTGTCATAGGTTTCGGCCAGAACCGGGTTCCGTGCGCAACGGTTGATCGCCTCGTGGATGGCGCGGTTGTGCCGGTAGTACGCGGGCAAGTCGCGCCGCGCATGCGCAGCAAGCATCTCGAAGTGCAGCGCCCGGATCTCGTCGACCTCAGCCGCGGTGCGGCGCATCGCGGCCAGTTCACCGGAGAGACCTTCGAGGGCGGTCATCACCTCGAACAAATTCGCAACGTCCTCGAGCGACAACGCACAAACAATGGCGCCGCGGTTCGGATGCAGTTCGAGCAAACGCTCGGCGGCGAGCACCTTGAAGGCCTCGCGCAGGGGCGTGCGCGATACCTGCAACTGTTCACACAGCACACGCTCGTTCAGACGAGCTCCAGGCTCCAGAACGCCTTCGGTAATCAGTTCGCGCAGCCGATCGGCCACCTCCTCATGCAGGGGCCGACGCGCGATCGGCGTCGTCGACCGGAAGGCTGGTGCGATGCTCAAGGACGGATCAGTTTGCATGCAATCGGCGAAAGACACGCCATCAAAGAGGGTTGCATCGCCCAAGTTTTGCATACAAAATGCGAAAAAACAACCAAACACTCAACCGGAGCCACTGATGAAACTGGCCAATGGTCTCGCCCTGAACTCCCACGCCAGCGGCAGACATTTCCTGCAGATCCCCGGGCCGAGCAATGTGCCGGACCGGATCCTGCGCGCGATGGACAACGCGACGATCGACCATCGCGGCCCGGAGTTCCAGGAGCTCGGACGCTCGGTGCTCAGCGGCATGCGCAAAATTTTCCAGACCTCGGGCCCGGTTGTGATCTATCCGTCCTCGGGCACCGGAGCCTGGGAGGCAGCACTGGTCAATACCTTGTCGCCCGGCGACACGGTGCTGATGTGCGAGACCGGACAATTCGCGACGCTGTGGCACAAGATCGCGTCGCGACTCGGCCTGAATGTCGAATTCATTCCCGGTGACTGGCGTCACGGCGCAGATGCGACCGAGATCGAGGCCCGGTTACGTGCCGATTCAGCGCACCGCTTCAAGGCGGTCTGCGTCGTGCACAACGAAACCTCGACCGGCGTCACCAGTCGGATCCCGCTCGTCCGGCAAGCGATGGACCGTGCTGGTCATCCGGCGCTGCTGATGGTCGATACGATTTCGGGCCTCGCATCGGCCGACTACCGGCATGACGAATGGGGCGTGGACGTCTCGGTATCCGGTTCGCAGAAAGGCCTGATGCTGCCGCCGGGCATCTCGTTCAACGCGATCAGCGAAAAAGCCCTTGCCGCCTCCAAGGACGCGAAGATGCCGCGCTCGTACTGGGACTGGAGCGAGATGCTCGGCCCGAACGCGAACGGCTTCTTTCCGTACACACCGGCAACCACCCTGCTCTACGGCTTGCACGAGGCACTCGCGATGCTGTTCGAGGAGGGCTTGCCGCAGGTGTTCGCGCGCCACCAGCGCTTTGCTGCAGCTACCCGCGCGGCAGCCAACGCCTGGGGGCTGGAGATTCTGTGCGCGAACCCCGAGGAATACAGCCCGGTACTGACCACGATCATGATGCCTGACGGTCACAACGCCGATGCGTTGCGCAAGATTGCCCATGAGCGCTTCAACATGTCGCTGGGGCAAGGTCTGGGCAAGGTGGCGGGCAAGGTGTTCCGCATCGGACATCTGGGCGACTTCAATGATCTGTCACTGATCGGCACCCTGGGCGGCGTCGAGATGAGCCTGGCGATCGCAGGCGTGCCGTTCAATGCTGGTGGCGTGCAGGCAGCGATCAGGTATCTTGCCGACTCCGCCGTACCTCTTTCGAGCTTTTCGGCCTGATACAAACCGGGCCCAGCCAACAAAACCAACCGAGGAGACAAGCGATGAAAACCAGCCACAAGCAATCCGTTTCGTTCACCCGCCGCGCCACCCTCGCGGCCTGCGCCCTGGCTGCAAGCGCCTGGCTGCCAAGCGTTCATGCCCAGACAACGGAGATCAAGTTCGGTCACGTCGGCGAACCCGGCTCGCTGTTCCAGATGGTCTCCGATGACTTTGCCAAGCGTGCCAACGCGAAGCTCGCCGGCAAAGCCAAGGTCGTCGTGTACGGCTCGAGCCAGCTCGGCGGCGACAAGGAGATGCTGCAAAAGCTCAAGCTCGGCACACTAGACCTGTCGCTCCCGTCGACCGTGATGAGCAGCGAAGCGGCTGAATTCGGACTCTTCGAAATGCCGTATCTGGTCAAGGACCGCAAGCACATGGCGGCCATCGAAAAGGAAATCGTCTGGCCAAAGCTCGCGCCCGCAGCCAAGGCGAAGGGCCTGCAGCTGGTCTCGGTGTGGGAGAACGGTTATCGCCACCTGACCAACAATGTGCGTCCGATCGACAAGCCGGCTGATCTCGGCGGCATCAAGCTTCGTACACCGAAGGGCGAGTGGCGTGTCCGGATGTTCAAGGCGTACGGTGCGAACCCGAGCCCGATGAAATTTTCAGAGCTGTTCACCGCGCTGCAGACCGGCGTGATGGACGGACAGGAAAACCCGCTGACGCAGATCTACAGCTCCAAACTCTACGAAGTCCAGAAATATCTTTCGCTGTCGGGCCATGTCTACTCGCCGGCCTATCTGGTAGCAGGCGCGAAGAAATGGGAAAAACTGCCGGCCGACGTCCGTTCGGCGCTTGAGAGCTCGGCGCGCGAAACGCAGGCCTTCGTATACGAGACCGCGGCGCGACTCGAAGGAGAGTTGCTCGGCAAGATCAAAGCCAGCGGCATTAAGGTCAACGAGGTCGACAAGGCCGCATTTATCGCCGCGAGCAAATCGATTTACGAGACCTTCGGCAAGGAAGTCAAAGGCGGCCAGGAGATGGTCGACCGCGCGATGGCTCTGGCTCGATGAACTGACGCCCCGAGGCCGACAATGCGTAGCTTCCGCAGTTTCTACGAGCGATCGCTCGAGTGGCTCGTGATCGCACTGATGACAGTGCTTGCGATCGAGGTGGTGATCGGCGTGGTATTCCGCTCATTCGGTGCCGCGCTGGTCTGGTATGACGAAGTTGCCTCGATCCTGCTGGCCTGGCTGACGTTCTATGGGTCTGCGCTAGCCTCGGCAAAACGCGCTCACATCAGCTGCCCGGAACTGGTCGCAATGATGCCGCCGCTGCCGCGCACTGTGGTCACGATCGCGGTCGAAGTGCTGGTCATCGGATTCTTCGCATTGATCGGCTGGCTGGGCTGGCAGGTGCTCGAAGTGCTTGAGACCGACTTCCTGATCAGCCTGCCCCAGGTCTCGGTGATGTACGTACAGTCGGTGATCCCCATCTCAGCCGTGCTGATCATCCTGGCCGAGCTGCTGACCTTCGGCGATACGATGGTCTGGGCGCGATCGAACCACGCCGGCGGCGCCACGGCCGAGTCCGCCGCGCGCGAAGCCTCGCACTGACCCGACGGAGACTTCCATGGAAATGCTCGCCCTGTTCGGGTTCGTGCTGGGGCTCGTGGTTCTGAATGTCCCGATCGCGGTGGCGCTGGGTATTGTCGCGGTCTGCGCGGTCTGGCTGGTGCAGGGTAGCGACGCGCTTCTGAATATGCCGCTGGAGCTGTACAACGCGGCGACCAACTTCCCGCTGCTCGCGATCCCGCTGTTCATTCTGGCTGGCGCAATCATGAATGCGTCCGGAATCTCGTCGCGCCTGATTGCGTTTGCGACCGCGTTGCTTGGATTCATCCGCGGCGGATTGGCGATGGTATCGATCGGTGCCTCGCTGTTCTTTGCCGAGATCTCCGGTTCGGCTGTCGCCGATGTCGCAGCGCTCGGCTCGATCACAATCCCGGCGATGAAAAAGAAGGGCTACCCGGCCCCGCTCGCGGCGGCGGTGATGTCTTCATCGGCAACCCTCGCGGTCATCATCCCGCCGTCGATCCCGATGATCCTGTACGCGGTGATGGCCGAAGCGTCGGTCGTTCAGATGTTCGTGGCCGGCATCGTGCCGGGAATCATCGGTGGACTCGGCCTGATGGCTATGGCCTATTACTTCGCGCGCAAGTACAACCTGCCCACCGAACAGGCGTTTCGCTGGTCCGAGGTACGCCGTACCGCGCGCGAGGCGATGTGGGCGTTCATGCTGCCGCTGATCATCCTGGGTGGCATCTTCGGCGGCATCGTCACCGCAACCGAAGGCGCTGCGCTGGCCGTGGTCGCCGCACTGGTGGTCGGGCTGCTGATCTATCGCGAGCTCGACCTGAAGCACCTGAAGGAAGCGATGCTCGAGGGAGGCATCCAGACCGCGGTGGTGATGCTGTTGGTTGCCACCTCGGCACTGCTCGGGCTGTACCTGACCGAGGTGCAGGCGCCGCAAAAACTCGCGCAGATGGTCACCGAGTTCACGTCGAACAAATGGGTGATCCTGATGCTGCTGAATGTGTTTTTCTTGCTGATCGGCTGCTTCCTGCACTCAGCCGCGGCGATCATCCTGGTGATTCCGATCGTGATGCCGCTGGTGCGCGCTGCCGGTATCGACCCGGTGCACTTCGGACTGATTGTGACGATCAACCTGGGCATTGGCCAACAGACACCGCCGGTGGCCAGCGTGCTGATGGTGGCCTGCTCAATCGCCAAGGAAAGTGTCTGGTCTGTGTCGCGCACCAATATCTATTTCATTGGCGTGCTGTTCGCGGTGCTGATGCTGGTCACCTACGTGCCGGTCACCTCGCTGGGTCTGGTCGAATTGTTCTATCGCTAAGCTGCGCCGATGTTGCCTGCATCGATACCGGGCCATCGCACACTGAGCTGATCCGTCAGCCAGCGGGCGGGCGCCGCGGCTAGACCTCCGCCCGGTAGAATCCACGCACCTCACCGGATGGACTTCTGATGACCCTGCCCGCACTTGCGCGACGCACCGCGCAGATCAGCCCGTTTCTTGTCATGGAACTGCTCGCGCGGGCCAAGGCACTCGAAATGGCCGGCAAGCCCGTGTTGCACATGAGTATCGGAGAGCCAGACTTCACGGCTCCGGAGCCGGTGGTGCAGGCACTGGAACAGGCGGTACGCAGCGGCCAGACGCAGTACACCGCAGCGACCGGCATCGAACCGCTGCGTCGCGCGATCGCGGAGCACTACCAACGCGACTATCGGGTTCAGGTCGATCCGTCACGAATCGTTGTCACCGCAGGCGCCTCAGCGGCTTTGACTCTGGCCTGCTGCGCGCTTGTGAACCCGGGAGACCGGGTGCTGATGACCGACCCGAGCTATCCGTGCAACCGACACTTTGTCGCATCCTATGATGGCGTCGCCGAACTGGTTCCGGTAGGTCCGCAGACGCGCTTTCAGATGACCCGCGCGCTGCTCGAGCAGCACTGGCACGCTGGCGTCAAGGGAACCCTGCTCGCCTCGCCAGCAAACCCGACCGGCACCTCGATTCCGTTCGACGAACTCGCGGGGATCGTCGATGCCTGCCGCAAACGTAACGGATTCACGATCGTCGACGAGATCTACCTAGGACTGAGCTACGACGGATCACCGCGCTCGGCGCTCGAACTCGGCGAGGACCTGATCGTCACGAACAGCTTCTCGAAGTATTTCCACATGACCGGCTGGCGGCTCGGCTGGCTCGTGGTACCGCAGGCTTATGCACGCGACTTCGAGAAGCTGTCGCAAAACCTGTACATCTGCGCGTCGGCACTTGCCCAGCAGGCGGCGGTCGCCTGTTTCACGCCCGAGGCCATGTCAATCTACGAAGCCAGGCGCCAGGAATTCCGGCGTCGCCGGGACTACATCGTGCCCGCCCTGCGCCGCATCGGCCTGGACGTTCCAGTCACCCCGGATGGTGCGTTCTATGTGTATATCGACTGCAGTCGCTTCAGCAACGACAGCGGCGCGTTCGCCGACGAACTGCTCGAGCGCACCTACGTGTCGCTGGTGCCGGGTGCCGACTTCGGCAGTCATGAGGCGAAGCGCTACCTGCGGCTGTCGTATGCAACCCCGCTAGAGAAATTGCAGGAAGCGGTCGATCGTCTCGAGAAGTACCTCGCGGCCCGCTAGCGCGCGCCGGTCCGCTACCGACCCCGGGGGAACCTGGTCAGATGGGGCGCGACTTGTCGCGCTGACCCGGAGAGACGCTTTCTGCCTGGGCCCTTCGGCGCAACTCCGCCGGACTGGCAACCCCGGTCCTGGCGGCAGCCGCGATCCGGTCGCGCTCGTCGAGCACCTTCGCGCCATAGCCGCCATCCGTGGGCAACTGGGCGGCACCGACGTAGTACTTCAGCGCCCCTTCGATCGAACCGGCACGACCGATGTACTCCTTCAGGATCTGTGCACCGACGCGAATATTGGCAACCGGATCAAACGCGGCATGCACTCCGCCAAAGGGCTTGAACTTCTCGGCATGCACCCGCGTGAGAACCTGCATCAGACCTTGAGCTCCCTTGTTGCTCTCGGCTAGCGGATTAAAACTCGATTCGATCGAAATCACGGCAAGGATCAGCCAGGGATCAAGTCGGAACTCGCGCGCGGTGCGATAAGCGTTTTCAACCAAAAACTGGGTTTGCTCAAAGGCGAGGTTGTAACGCTGGGCAATGAAGCGGGCAATGTGCTGCTGTTCAACCCCAGATGACGGTGTCCAGCGGGTGGCGGGCATCAGCGAGCCGAACGCATCTGGTGCGATCGCGACCGTTCCGAACCAGGACGTTCCGCGCACGCCGACATCAGCCGCGAACGGCGATGCGTCCAGGCTCGAGCGATCGGTCTGATGCATCGAACTGCCGAGTATCAGCGCGAGCGACAACCCGCACACCATCGCGAGCAGCCTGGTGTGGCGCAAGACGCTCAAGCGCGTCTTCAATCGTTCGGACCAAAGTCCGGTCCAATGCCTGATGAGCATCGCGACTCCTCGCAGCTTTTGGCCGCGTTGACTCCCCCGACATCAACCGCGTCGAGAGATCGGTTCTCAGCTCCCCTGTCTGGCGGCCGGAAGAAAGCCCGGCTCCGGAGCGCCCTGTCACGGACTTTGCGCGACGGGTCAGTTTTGAAAGCCGCTAGCGAATCGGCGGCCTAAGTACAGCACGCTATTTTATCGGTCCTAAAACTTTAGGGTCAACCGTTTACAATCCGGTGACTGGCATTTTAGTGCATGCACCGATCTGATCCTGATGAAATACACTGACCTGCGCGACTTCATTGGCCAACTGGAAACTCTCGGAGAATTGCGCCGCATCGAAGCGCCGCTCTCACCGAAGCTCGAAATCACCGAGTTGGCCGACAGGGTTCTGCGCAAGGCAGGCCCGGCCCTGCTCTTGACCAATCCCTGCGACGGTCAAGCGCGTTATCAGGTCCCAGTACTCGCCAATCTGTTCGGAACGCCGCGCCGCGTTGCACTCGGTATGGGCGAGGAGTCGACTGCAGCATTGCGCGAACTTGGCAAGCTGCTGGCGTACTTAAAGGAGCCCGAGCCCCCCAAGGGCCTGAAGGATGCCTGGCAGAAACTGCCGGTCCTCAAGCAAGTCCTGAACATGGCACCACGGGAAGTCTCCTCCGGTGCATGCCAGCAGATCGTGCATGAGGGGGCACAGGTGGATCTGCGCCAATTGCCGGTGCAGACTTGCTGGCCGGGTGATGCTGGTCCGATGATCACCTGGGGTCTGGTCGTTACCCGCAGCCCGAACCGGTCGCGCCAAAACCTGGGGATCTACCGCCAGCAAGTGCTCGATGAGCGTCGCGTGATCATGCGATGGCTTGCGCATCGCGGTGGCGCGCTGGATTTTCTCGAGCATCGTCGCACCAAACCGGGCGAACCGTTTCCGATCTCGGTGGTGCTCGGCTGCGATCCGGCGACGATCCTGGGTGCGGTAACGCCGGTGCCCGACTCGCTGTCCGAATATCAGTTCGCCGGCTTGCTGCGCGGAGGGCGTACCGAACTGGTCAAATGCCTCGGTAACGATCTGCGAGTGCCCGCGCGCGCAGAGATTGTGCTCGAAGGCTCCATTCGCCCTGATCCGGACGCGGCGCTGACACGGGACAACGCGCGCGCCGTCGGCTGGCAGCAGCCGCTGCCGCCAGCCGCGCAGAGCGGATTCGAAATGGCGCTCGAAGGGCCCTTCGGCGACCACACCGGCTACTACAACGAGCAGGACTGGTTCCCGGTATTCACCATTGACAGGATCACGACACGGCGCGAGCCGATCTATCACTCGACCTACACCGGCAAGCCGCCCGACGAACCAGCGGTGCTCGGCGTCGCGCTGAACGAAGTTTTCGTGCCGATCCTGCAAAAGCAGTTTCCGGAAATCGTCGACTTTTACCTGCCACCAGAGGGCTGCTCTTATCGGATGGCGGTCGTCTCGATGCGAAAGCAGTACCCCGGACACGCCAAGCGCGTGATGTTCGGCGTCTGGAGCTTCCTGCGCCAGTTCATGTACACGAAATTCATCGTCGTGGTCGACGACGACGTCGACGCGCTGACCGGCGAGTCGAGTCGGGTCGCTCGAGCGGTTCACGTTGAGGAACGAATCCGTGGTGGCGGGAGCCGACTGCGGGATCCACGACTTGAGACCCGCGATGCAGAGCTGCGACGGGGTCGCGGCGCTCTGACGGTCGCCGTACGCGAACAGCGAGTCAGACGTGGTGA
>JALRBB010000267.1 GCA_023257915.1 Quisquiliibacterium sp.
CGCGAGGTGGCGCGAATCGTGGCAGGTCACGCCGACGATGCCGCCCGGGCCGACCAGCTCGCGGGCCTTCTTGTAGGACCAGTCGTCCTGGCCCACGTGCACGCCGTCGCAGCCCGAGCGAGCGGCAAGGTCCGGGCGATCGTTCAGGATCACAGCGACCCCGCGTGCCTGGGCCACCGGCTTCAGCGCCGCGATGGCAGCGAGGATCGTGTCTTCGGAAACGTCCTTCAGCCGGATCTGCAGCGCCGCCACCGGCCCGGCATCTAGGGCATCGGCCAGCGTCTTCGCGAACGCCGGCAGATCGGCGATCGCCGGCGGCGTGAGCAGCTGCGCTGCGCCCACCGTGATGGCCATGGCCATGGTCACGAATGGCATCGTCCACCAGGGTTCGAATCCGGCAATCCACACGCTCTGAAGCGAAGTAACACTTCGAATCGCCACAACGACCAGCAGACCTGCGAGCAGCAGCAACGGCTTACGTGCGAGCCGCCCCCAGGGCACGGCCAGCAAAATCGCCGCGATGGGCAGCAGGAACCACAGAATGGCTGGCTTCGCCCCGATTGCGCTGTGTCCTGGCAGCACCAGCACGCGAAGCGCCAAGGCAGCCGTTTGCACCAGGATGAGCAAGCGGATCAGATTCGCCAGATGCCGCTCGAAGGGCGGCAAGCCGGCGTCCGGGGCGCTACTGGCGAGCGCCCGAAAACCGGAAACTAGAAGATCCAATAAAAATTTCTGGTTGACCAAGTCGATTTCTGCCCGAAAGTGTGTTTCGGTTAAATCCAATTGGTTACGCAATTTTTATGCGCGTTACGGCCGAGCCGAACCTTACATCCGATCGATTGGGCGATTGTGTCTAAAAAGAAAACTTTCCAGATCGTTTTCGTTGCGGGCCATACGCATAGACAGAAGTACTAATTCGACTGCCTTGTCTGTGCCAGTCCGAAGTTCGCGATCGCACAATCCACACATGTGCATTCGGCCAGGCGGCAGATGCGCCGATAAAGCGATCGGACGCGAAATCACGACCGTTACGCGCACCGGACGGGCTGCTACGAGCGAGCACGCACCGCAAGACTCTGGGTCGACCGGCCGATGAAACCCTGCGTATCGAACAACGCGGATTCCGTCAGACCGCCACCGTCGGGGCCGATGAAAGTGCGTGCATCGACGCAGATCCACTCTCCCACCGGCCTGCGTAACAGGCTGAGCGTCAGGTCGGCGTTGACGAACAAGTACCGATTGAAGTCGAGCACCGCACTGATTCCATTGCCAGAGTCCGCAGCCACCGCGACCCGCTGGTATCCGCTGGTGCTCTCGCCATCGAGTAGCGGATAGTTCATCCGAAACCAGACCGCGCAGGCGCCTCCCTGGAACATGGTTCCACTCGCAACACGGGTCTCGACCAGCCGAGAGTAGCCCATCGATCCGTCGTCGAAGGGCATCCGGCGCACCGGCGCCTGCTCGACCGACAGCGGAGCGACTGGCCAGAAATCGGTCTTCGGTATGTCATCCGGATCGATCGCGGCCTCGCGCTGCGCGAGCGCCGTGAAGCGCGCCACATCCTTGTCGCCCGCCATCAGGTGTGCCGAAAAGTGACCGGCGTTGCGCCCGACGTAATCGGTCATCACCTCGACGATCAGATCACCGATCGGCACTGGTCGCAGCAGGTTCGCGGTAATGCGGGCAAGGTGGGTGAGTCCGTGCTCGCGAGCCGCCTGCTCGATCGCGCGGCACACCAGCGCAATCGGCGGACCACCGTGTTGATGCTCCGGATGCCAGGGACCGCGGGTCAACGCGCTGGAACGAAAGCCCCGGGCATCGAGCGCGGCGAAGGCAGCAGTCGGGGCCTGCGTCATCGGCAAATCGCTCATTGAAAGGTTGGTTGGTGGGCCCCCCGGGAGTCGAACCCGGCACCAACGGATTATGAGTCCGCTGCTCTAACCAAGCATGAGCTAGAGGCCCGTTGCGCGATGATACCGGCTTGGCCGCAATGGCCGCGAACGATCAGTCGATCAGTTTGCCCGGCAGGTAGGTGCCGAGCGACGGCACGGCCAGCAGCAGCATCAGTGCGAGGAGCTGAAACGCGACCAGCGGCGCCACGCCGCGGTAGATCTGGCCGATCGGTAGCTGGTCGGGCGCCGCGCCGCGCAGAAAGAACAACGCGAATCCGAACGGTGGCGTCAGAAATGAGGTTTGCAGCACCATGGCAATCGCGGCGCCGACCCACAATTTGACCATCAACGGAGATCCGACATGGCTGCCGAAATCCAGGCCCGCGATCACCGGCATGAAGATCGGCAAGGTGATCAGCACGATCTCCAGCCAGTCGATGAAGAAGCCGAGCACGAAGATCAATCCCAGGATCAGCGCCAGCGTGCCCCACGGCCCGGCGCCGATGTGTTCGATGAAGCGCGCAACCATCTGGTCGCCCTCGAGCACACGGAACACGAACGAAAACACGTTCGCCGCAATGATGACCATGAAGACCATCGCAGTGACATAGGCGGTCTCGAGCAGCGTTTCGCGGATCACCGTCCGATCAAATCCGGTCGAGCGGATCAGCAGCACGAGCGCACCCAGCGCCCCGAATGTGCCGGACTGCGAGGGCGTGGCCCAGCCGGTCGCGATCGGGATCAGGACCGAGGCGACCACCGCGACCGGCCCGAGCACCGCCGAAACCGCGCTCCAGCCGCCGACTGCCGGGCTGCCGGTTGCCCGACCCGCGAGACTGTGCCGACCCTGCCAGGCGAAATACGCGATGTAGAGCACCACCAGCAAAGCGGCCGGCCCCAGCACCGCGCCGAACATACCGACGATCGGCGCCCCGACCAGATCGGCAAGAAAGAACAGCATCACCGCCGGCGGCAGCCCGACCCCCAGGGTTCCGGCTGCCGCAACCGAGGCCGCGGCAAGTGACGGTCGATAACCACTCTCGAGCAACGACGGCAGCGTAGCCAGCGCCAGCGTGCCGACCGCAGCACCAAGCAGCCCTGCCGTCGGTGCGAGCAGGATGCCGACCAGCAGCACCGTGATCGCCATGCCGCCAGGCACCACACGAAACCGATCAGCGACCACAGCCAGCAATTCACGAATCGCGCCACTTCGCGACAGCGCGACTCCCATCAATACCAGCGGAGGCACCGCCGGAAAGATCAGATTGTCGGCGACCAGGCTATAGACCCGCATCTGGATCATCTGAAGCATCGCCACCGGCATCTCGCCGACCACGATCGCAATCGCCGCAAAAACCATGGCGACCGCAATGAGCACGAACGCGACCGGATAGCCGCTGAACAGCAGCAGCATCAGGCTGGCGACCATCCATAGCGGCAGCAACTCGATCACGAACCGGTTCGCCCGCGCACAGTCAGCGCCTGCCTCGAGTCGCGCCGCTTGCTTGGCCACCCGACGCAGACGCCTGGGCATGCAGAGTCCGAAGCATGCGCAGGTTGCGCACCGTCAGCACGCCGCCGGCCGCCAGCAGCAGCAATCCGCCCAGCGGCACCGTGGACTTGATGATCCAGCGACCCGGAAGGCCCATCGCAGCGCGCGAAGACTCGCCAATCAGAAAGGCATCCACAGCAGCGACCGTTCCGGAGCCGATCAGTGCCAGGCAAAAGGGCAGCAGACCGGCAAAGAACCCGATGATCTCGATGCGCGCGCGGGTTGTCGCAGAGGTGCGTTGTCGCCAAACGTCGATGCGCACGTGGCGGTCGGCAAGCAAGGCCGGCCCACAGGCAAGAAAGACCAGCGCGAACAGGCAATGCCATTCAAGCTCTTGCAGCGCAGTCACCGGAACGTCGAAGAACTGCCTGCCGACCACATACGACAGCGACACGAGCAACTGGATCGGGATCAGGATGCAGGCGGCCGCCAGGCCGACCCGACGAACGCCAGACTCGATCCGCTCGAGCATCGAACCGCTGCGCTCAGCCGTCCAGGTTCGCCCTTCCCTGATACTGACTGGTCGGCACGATCCGTGTGACCTTCATCTTTTCGCGTAGCAGCATCTCATCGATATGCGGCTTGATCACGTCGAGCCAGGTCGATGATTTGTAAACCGCTTCGTACTGCTGCTCGCGCTGGGCTTCGCTATCGAAACGCCGAATCCAGACAAATGCGTCCGGATCGTCTTCGACCGTAAAGCAACCAACGACCTGCATGCCGTGGCTCTTTTGAAACGGCAGGATCTGCTCATGCATCAAGGCAACCCAGCGGTCGCGCGTGCCGGGGCGAAGCCAGTACTGGCGATATTCGTAGAACATGGAAGTCTCCGTCGATAAAAAGTGGCGAGCGAGGCGGGCATCGTGCAGACGCTCCGGGTGGGTTGGCAAGACGCGTCGGGCGTCAGGCGGGATTACTGGGGTTCGATGTTAGCTGCCTTGATGTATTTCGCCCACTTGGCGGATTCATCGAGCAGAAATTTGCGCGTACCGTCGACCGATGTCGGTCGCAGCGAATAACCAAGCTTTTGAAGTTGCTCTTTGACTTCCGCGTCCTGCAAGCCATCCACGATCCAGCCGTTGACTTTCTCTAGCACCGCCTTCGGCGTGCCAGCCGGCGCAGCCAGACCAAGCGACAAGATGATCTCGTAGCCGGGGTAGAACTCTGCCATCGCCGGAACCTGCGGCCAGCGTGCAATCCGCTGCGTCTCGGTGATCGCGACGGGTAGAAACTTGCCCGAGGCGATGTGCGACGTAGCTGCCGGATAGTCGGCGAACACCATCTGGATATGGCCGCCCAGCGCATCGGTGAACGCATTGCCGATGGTGCGATAGCTGACCGTCTTGATCGGCATGTCGCCAGACGACTTGAGCAGC
>JALRBB010000272.1 GCA_023257915.1 Quisquiliibacterium sp.
TCGGCGGCCCCACCATGGGGTAAGGTTCGACACATTGATCGCTGCTGACGTCGCCGCCAGAGTTGGCCTGCGACGGCTTTGTGTCTGAATTTCAGCGCCATCGGGGGCCTGCGAGGCCGTGCCCGCAAGGTGCCATGTCTCATCGAGGTTGCATGAACGTCGCAGAAAAATCCCGGGTGCTGCTGGTCGAGGATGACCTAATCGTGCGCGCGTTCATCGTCAATGAACTCGCAGGGCGTGGACATGCGATCGTCGAGGCCGACAGTGCGTTGGCTGCGCGAAACGTCGTCTCACATGACACGCGATTCGACTGCATCTTGCTCGATCTTGGATTACCGGACAGCGAAGGGCTCGATCTGCTCACCGAGCTACGCGAGCATCCCGGGCTGCGCCATGTACCGTTCGTGCTCGAGTCTGGGCGGGGCGAAGCCGCAGACATTCAGGCCGGGATGGCGGCTGGTGCCTATTACTACTTGCGAAAACCGCTGGATGCGGGGCTGCTCGCTGCCTCGGTCCAGGCCGCCAGCGAATGGGGCAGGGTCGCGCGCGAGGATGACGCGCGCGATGAGCGTTCGATGCGGCTGCTCACGCACGGCAACTTCCGCCTGCGCCGGTTCGATGAGGCTCGCGATCTGGCCAGAAGTCTCAGCGGGTCAGGAGCCAAGCGAAAGTCGATCCAGTTGGTCATCCAGGAATTGCTGTTCAACGCCATTGAGCACGGCAATCTGGGCATTGACTACAACGCGAAGGGGGCATTGCTTGTTGCCGATGCCCTGCACGAGGAGATCGAGCGCAGGCTGGCCGATCCGGTGCTCGGAGCGCGGTTCGTCAACGTGGATTACGCCAGAGAGGGGCGCCGCTTGTCGGTCATGATCACCGACCAGGGGGATGGCTTTAACTGGACGAATTACCTACAGATCTCCGACGAACGGGCGTACCATCCGCACGGCAGGGGTCTGCCATTGGCTAGCGCCATGGCAGATGAAATCACCTTCTCGGGTCGCGGCAACATCGTGACCGCTCAATGGTATCTGCCAGAATGACGTCGATCCGCACTCTCCGAACGCGATCGCCGCAGGAAGCGCAGCGAATCAGCTCGCAACACCAGCATCAGGTACACGGCCGGCTCGACCAGAACGCCCGAGAGCTGGCGATGGCGCGGGCCAATGCGTCGACCAACTCGACGCTGTTGCGATTGCTGTCGGACAACATCGTCGAGATGGTGCAGTTTTTCGACGGTCGTGGTCGTTGTACCTATGCGACCGCGTCCGCGCGGACCTTTTTCGGCGTGTCGCCCGAGGGAGCGATGCCGTCGATCGCCGAGCAGGCCATGCGCGCCGCAGTCGATCGCGCTGGCAGCGAGTCTTTACGAAACGTGCATGCTAGCGTGATGAGCAGCGGCGAACCGGTCGAGTTCGAATGCCAGGTTCACGATGCGCAGGGTTCGGTGCGTCACCTGCAAGTGCAAGCCAAGCGGGTCAAGTCGATGCCCCCGGCTGGATTTCCCGGGTTGATGCTCGTGCTGCGGGACATCACAGAGCAGAAACGGGCCGATCAGATCAAGGCTGATCTCGCCGAGGAACGGCTCAGGCATGCCAGGTTTGAGAGCGAGCAGCGCACCGGAGTATTGCTGCGGCAGTCGTTCGCCGGATTTGTTGAAATCGATCGGGACGGGCGCTTAGTTGATTTCAATGATCGCTTTGCCGAGATGCTCGGTTACAGGCGGGAAGAGTTGCTCGGCACGCACTTTATGCGCCTGGTGGCCTCCGCTTTCGCCAAGGAGGTTTCCGAGCACTGGTCGCGCCTGGGCGAAGTCGACAACGGTGTGCAGGAGCGACCCTATCTGCACAAGAACGGCTCTGTCGTCTGGCTGCTGGCGGCGCGTACCCTCATCAGAGATGAAGAAGGCAAACCGCGATCGGTGTTCGCTGTCATGTTTGATCGTACCGAAGTGCGCTCGCTCGAAGAGCAGCTCCGGCAGGAGCGGCATCAACTAAACCAGATCGTGCACACCACCGGGATTTCAATCCTGGTGCTCGAAGAGGACCGGATCCGCTTCGTCAATCGCGCATTCACCGAGCTCTTTGGTTTCAAGCCAACCGACTGCCACGGGATGCGCCTGCAAACCATGTTTCCGGCGCTGCGCGGAGCCCTGCTGTCATCGGCTTCGGTCAATCGCCCGGTGGACGGTGATCTGGGCGTTTGCGAGGAAGTCAAGCTGCGGCGCAAGGATGGCTCTGAGATCTGGACGCGATGTTCGATCAATTTGGTCGATCACAAGGCCGATCACGAGACCGAGGATTCCCGGCGCAGGTTCGTCGTTTCGATTGAGGATATCACCGCGCGTAAGCGTACCGAGCAGGCTTTGCAGGAGATCAGCCGGGCAAAGTCCGAATTCCTGGCAAACATGAGTCATGAGTTTCGCACGCCGATGAATGCGGTGCTTGGTCATGTTTACCTGCTCAAGAAGGCCGGTCTTGGTGCTGCCGAACTCGCGCATCTCGATCGGATCAATACGGCGGCGGGGCATCTGCAGGAACTCCTGGGCGACGTGCTCGACCTGTCTCGCATTGAAGCTGGCGAGCTGCAACTCGAACGCACAGATTTCTCGCTCGACGCTTTGCTGCGTCAGGCGGCAGACCTGGTTCGTGAGCGTGTCGAGTCCAAAGGCTTGGCGCTGCGGCTCGAGCGCAGTGAGGGCCCCGACCTGTTGCAGGGCGATCCCTTGCGGCTGCGCCAGTCGATCGTCAACTTCCTTGGCAATGCGGTGAAGTTCACCGAGCAAGGTGAGATCGTGCTGCGTGCCGAGTCCCGTGCTCTACCAAGCGGGCCGGTTGCCTTGCGCATTGAGGTGGTCGATACCGGCGTCGGGATCGACGAAGCCTCGCGGGCGGCATTGTTTGAGCCATTTCGCCAGGCAGATGCGTCGACCACCCGTCGGTATGGAGGCTCCGGTCTCGGGCTGGCTATCACGCGCCGACTGATCGATGCGATGGGTGGCTCCACAGGAGTCGTCAGCCGTCTGCACCGCGGCAGCACATTTTGGCTCACCGTGACGCTGGAGCGGTCTGAGAAAGTTTCGCTGCTTCTCGAGACAGAAGTATCGGCCGATGATGTCGAGCAACAGCTGGGCGACAGGCACTCAGGCAAGCGTGTGCTGGTCGCCGAGGATGATTCGGTCAGCCAGGGCCTGATGCAGGCCATCCTGAGCCCCTTGGGTCTTGATGTCGAACTCGTCAGCAATGGCGAAGCTGCCTGCAAACGCGCGGCCGCCCGGGCGTTCGACTTGGTGCTGATGGACGTTCAGATGCCCGAGTTGAACGGCTTGCAGGCCACCAGAATAATTCGTGAGCTGCCGGGCTACGTCTCGGTACCGATCATCGCGCTGACCGCCAATGCATTTGAGCAGGATCGGAACAACTGCATGGCAGCGGGAATGAGTGATTTCGTTTCCAAGCCGGTCGATCCGAAAATCCTGTTCGCTCGCATGCTCGCGGCCTTGGACAATTGTGCCGAGCTGCGTCAGACAGACGCCACCCCGCGCGTTGTCGAAAGGACGCCCGAGACGCCGCCTGTTTCTGTCCCTGCCAGCGACGTCAAGATTGAGGCAAGGGTAGGCAAGCTTGAGGCCGATGCGCCTGAGCGTTACCCGGGGATTGCATTGCAGCAGGCGCTCTCCAATTGGGGGGCGCCCGGAATCTATGCGAAGTATCTCGACGTCTTTCTGGTCACGTATCGCGAGGTGGTCGCGCAAATCCAGTCGGCTGATCCGAAAAACGGATATGCGCTAGCCCACAAGTTGAAAGGTGGCGCCGGACAGCTGGGATTGGTTGAGGTTGCTGCCTGTGCGGCTCGGGCCGAGGCGGTTCTGCGTGCTGGCGACGATCCTGAAAACGAACTCGCCCACCTGGCTGCAGCGATGCGCGTGACCTGCGCATCGATTGAGTCCTTCCTGGCCGAATATCTTCAGGACCCAGCGGGTCTCGCAGCCAGCCGCTAACCGGTCTGCTGGCCTGTTGGACAGGCTGGTGATCTGGGGTGGGTCGCTGGCGTTGTCAGTGCCGCGCCGCGTTGCGGTCGCCTTGTTCGGAGCAAGGGCGCCGGCTCATTCGTAACGGAGCGCGTCAATCGGTAGCAGGCGCGAGGCCTTGCGGGCCGGGTAAAAGCCGAAGAACACGCCGACCGTCGCGGCAAAGCCGACTGCCAGGACAATCGCGGCGGGTTGCATCTCGGTTGGCCAGCCCGCGAAGTTGCCGATTGCGTACGAACCCAGCAGTCCCAAGGCGACACCGATCAGCCCGCCGATCAGCGAGAGCGTGACCGCTTCGATCAGGAACTGCATCAGGATGTCGCGTCCGCGGGCGCCTACCGCCATCCGTAGCCCAATCTCCCGTGTGCGTTCGGTCACCGAGACCAGCATGATGTTCATGATGCCGATTCCGCCGACCAGCAGCGATACCGAGGCGACTGCGGCCAGCAGCATCGACAGCACCCGGCTTGAAGCCTCGCGCGCCTGCAGCATTTCGGTCAGGTTGCGAATCGTGAAGTCATCGTCGGCGCCAGCCTGGCGCCGATGGCGCTGGCGCAGCAGCTCGCGAATCCGCTCCTCGGCCTGTTTCATGTCGGCGCCGTCGGCCACCTTGATCATGATCGTACTAACCCGGCGCAGCCTGCCCTGCGGCGCGCCGAACAGCCGGTTGCGGGCAGTGGCAAGCGGCACGAACAACACATCGTCCTGATCCTGTCCCTGCGAACTTTGCCCCTTGCGATCTAGCACCCCAATGATGCGCATCGGCACCCGACGCACGCGAATGCTCTGATCCAGAACTTCCTCGGGGGTGATGGCCTCGCCGAACAGTTGGCGAGCGGTGGTCTGGCCGATGATCGCGACCTTGGCTGCGCCGCTCAGTTCGTTGGGCTCGAAGTTGCGACCGGCCAGAAGTTTCCATTCGCGCACATCGAAGTATTCCGGTGTTGCACCGTAGATCTGGGTCGACCAGTTCATGTTGCCGGCCACCAGTTGGCCCGAGCCGCGCAGCAGTGGTGCCGAGATCACCTCGTCGAGCTCGGTGCCGATCGCCCGGGCGTCGTCCTCGGTCAGCGTCTGCGCGGCGCCGGCGCCAAGCCGGATTCCCGAGGAGGTGGTCGAGCCTGGCAGCACGATCATCACGTTGGCGCCAAGGCTCTTGATCTGTTCCTCGACGCGGGCCTGCGCGCCGCCGCCGACCGCGATCATTGTGATCACTGCGGCGACTCCGATGATGATGCCCAGCATCGTGAGCATCGAGCGCAGTTTGTTCACGCGTAGTGCGTTCAGCGCGACCTTCAGCGTGGACAGCCAGCTCATTCGGCTTGCCTGGCCGCCTGGAGTTGCGCAGCAGCATCATGCGCCTCGTGCGGCACATCGGAGACGATGCGGCCATCGCGAAACGTGACGATCCGCGATGCGAACGCCGCGATGTCCTGCTCATGGGTCACCAGCACCACGGTCATGCCTTCGCGGTTCAGTTGCTGCAGCAGGGCCATCACTTCGAGACTTGTTCGACTGTCTAGCGCGCCGGTCGGCTCGTCGGCGAGGATTAGCACCGGGTCATTGACCAGCGCGCGCGCAATCGCGACGCGCTGTTGCTGGCCTCCGGACAACTGACGGGGATGG
>JALRBB010000306.1 GCA_023257915.1 Quisquiliibacterium sp.
GACCCGGTATGCGGCATCGGAAGAATTGCTCGCCGAACTCGGGCGGCTCATTGACGCCACGCAGGCAGAGCATGCGAAAGGCCAGCCTGGGCGACGCTATCGAGACCTGTATCGATGCCTGCGCGACGCCATCGAGGCGCAATCCCAGAACCCGGCTGACCCAACGGCCGATACCGAGACCGACTAGGCTGCCCACTTTCACACACCCCAAATCATCATGAGCGAATCGATTCGCATCGGACTGGTGTCCATCAGCGACCGCGCGTCCAGCGGTGTCTATGAAGATCTCGGGCTGCCCGCCCTGAAGGAATGGCTGGGCAGTGCACTGCTCTCGCCGTGGGAGGTCGAGGAGCGACTGATCCCGGACGAGCGTGCGGTGATCGAACAGACCTTGCGCGAGTTGGTCGACACGGCCGGATGCTCGCTGGTACTCACCACCGGCGGAACCGGGCCAGCGGTCCGCGACGTGACGCCTGAAGCCACACTGGCGGTTGGGGATCGGGAAATGCCAGGTTTCGGCGAGCAGATGCGCCAGATCAGCCTGAACTTCGTGCCAACCGCGATCCTGTCGCGTCAGGTTGCAGTGATCCGTGGCAAGGCCCTGATCATCAATCTGCCCGGTCAACCGAAGTCGATTCGCGAAACCCTCGAAGGCCTGCGCGATGAGCAAGGCAAGGCCAAGGTCCACGGAATTTTTGCCGCGGTGCCATACTGCCTTGACCTGATCGGTGCTCCGTATATCGACACCAACGAGCAGGTATGCAAGGCGTTTCGCCCGAAGTCGGCAATCCGCCCGAAGTAGCAGGACACGCGCCCTGCTCGCGACCTCCACGCCGAATCGCGCTGCGCGTCACCGTCTCCAAGCGCGCGCCCGCTAGCGTCGACGTGCGTCGAATACCCCAGATACTTCGCCGATCGCGTTCAGCACCTTGGTGAGCGAGGGTGCATCCGGCACCTCCACCGTGAACTGCATCTGGGCAACCTGCTGCTTGCTCATTGTCTTGACCGCCGTCACATTCAGCTTGTCACGCGCGAATACCTCGGTGACATCGCGCAGCAATCCAGGACGATCATTGGCACGCACCTGCACGTCAACCGCGTAGCCACGCGATCGTTCGGCGGGCCGGCTGCTGCGCTCACCCCAATCGGTCTCCAGCACACGCTCCGGAGCGGCCGCCGCCATCCTGCCAAAGGCAGGACATCCGGCCCGGTGAACTGACACCCCCCGCCCGCGTGTCACGAAGCCGATGATCGGATCAGGCGGCACTGGCCGACAGCATCGTGCCAGCTGCGTCATCAACAGATCGACCCCAACGACAAGCACACCATCGCTGTCGGAGCGCCGCGGTGTTGTGCTGGCCCGTTCGATTGCCGCTCTTGCTGCCTGATCCCCCACCTCCGCCTGGGCCTGCTCGCTGTCGTCCGCTTGCGGCTTGCCCACGCTTCGGATTGCCTCTTCGAGCTGACGCGGACCAATCTCGTCGCGCGCGACCGACGTAAACATCGCCTCGACATCGGACACGCCAAGCCGGCTCGCGATCTGCTCGAACGCGAGCGCGGTGCGCCCCTCTCGCTGCAGCGCGCGCTCAACACGCTCACGCCCGGTGGTCAGCGCCCCCTGCAACTCCTGCGCGTTGAACCACTGCCGCACCTTGCTGCGCGCCCGGTTCGACTGGACATAGCCGAGTTGCGAATTGAGCCAGTCGCGCGAAGGGCCGTCGCTCGCATTGGTCGACTTGGCCGAGATGATCTGCACAGTCTGGCCGTTAGCCAGCGGCGTATTCAACGGCACCATCTGTCCGTCGACCCGGGCACCGCGGCAGCGATGGCCGAGATTGGTATGCACGTGATAAGCGAAATCGACCGGAGTCGAGCCCACCGGCAGTTCGACGACCCGAGCCTGCGGGGTCAGCACATAGATGTGTTCATTGGGCATCGCCGATGCGGCCCCCCCGGCGCCAAGCTCCTCGCCGACTTCCCGCTGCCAGGCCAGCAACTGACGTATCCATGCGATCAGCTCATCCTGCCCACCCTGCGGAGCGCGCCCGGCCGACCCACCGGCGCTTCGTTCCTTGTAGCGCCAGTGCGAGGCGACTCCGTACTCCGCGAACTGATGCATGTCTTCAGTGCGAATCTGCACCTCGAGAAATCGCCCATCGTCAGCAAGGACGACGGTATGCAGCGACTGATAACCGTTGGGCTTGGGTCGTACGATGTAGTCGTCGAACTCCTCCGGAACTGGCTGCCAGCGCTCGTGGATCAAGGCCAGGACGGCGTAGCAGTCACGTACCTCATCAACGATGATGCGCAGGCCCCGCAGATCGCGAATACCGTCCAGGCTCCGCTCCTTGCTGCGCATCTTGTTCCAGATGCTGTACAGATGCTTTGGCCGCCCGGACACCTGGGCACGAATACCTGCCCCTGCCAGCAGTTCACGAACCTGTAGCGCAGCCTGATGGACGAACTCCTCGCGCTCATGCCTTTTACCTTCCAACTCGCTAGCGAGTTGTCGGTAAACCTTCGGGGCATCGAAACGAAACGCGAGGTCTTCGAGCTCCCATTTGAGTTGCCACAGGCCAAGCCGGTTTGCCAGCGGAGCAAGGACCTTCAGCGTCTGGTTCGCCACACCGTCTTCCGGCTTGGTGGCACTCTGCACATGCCAGCGTAGCGTTTGAACTCGAGAGGCCAGCGCGATCAAGACCACCCGGATATCGGACGCCATCGCGAGCAGCATGCGGCGCAAGGTTTCGGTCTGTTCGCTGTCCGCTTGCCCACTAACCTTGAAATGCAACGAGCGCAGGCTGTGCACCTTGCGCATCGCGTCTACCAACGCAACAGTCTCGTCGCCAAACTCGCGCCGAATTTCATCGAGTCCGATTCGCGCGTATGAACCGAACATCGCCGCGGCGCACTGGCTGGGGACATCGGCATACACGTCACGCAAAATCTCGACCGTGCCCCAGGCATGCTCCGACACGCCCTCGCCACTGGGTGCGACCACACCCTGGTTCCGGTCCGCAGCTAGCTCCAGCGCCCGCCCGACGAGATCTTGTCGAGCCGATCCCGCGGGTTGGTCCGATGGCAGCGCGGCGGATTCCGCCTCAGGCGCGTCGGCGCCGGACAAAATTTTCCCACCCGCGCTGACTGGCGTGCTGCTCGCTACTGGGCTGCGCTTGCTGGGAATGGTACGGCCTCCGACTGAAAAACGACCGCCGACGCCGGCCCCGATGAGCACCGGACTACCCGCGGTAAGGACCACTCGATTAGGACTCGCCGGTCTGTCGGTCATCATTATATGAACTGACGCCGGCATCGGTCTGTGGACCTTGCGCATCAGCCGAAGGTGCCGGATATTTCGTAGCCCGACAATCTGCGGATCGCGTATCGTTCGCCTCGAACCCGGATTCGCGTCGCGCATTGTGCCCAAGCACTAGTACGATCACTCCGAACGCACACGCAACATGCCACTTCGCTGGTTCGCCCGCCGCCGCCCCCAGATCGATGAGTCACTCTGGCAATCGACTCTGACTCAATACCCGCTTGCCGGACATCTGAGCACCAGCGAACTCGGGCAACTGCGCAATCTTTGTTCGGAATTTCTGCATCGAAAAACGATCAGCGGGGCGCGCGGATTCGAAATCAATGAGCAGGTGCGGATCACGATCGCCTTTCAGGCCTGCCTGCCGGTGCTCAAGCTAGGGCTCGCCGGCTATGACGACTTCGTCGAAATCATCGTCTACCCCTCCCAATTCCGAGTGCCACGCCGGATCGTCGATGAAGACGGACTGGTCCACGAGAGCGTCGAAGATCTGTCCGGGGAGGCGATGGACGGTGGCCCGATCGTGCTGTCCTGGCCGGATGTGCAGGCTGACGACACAAACGTGACCATCCATGAGTTCGTCCACAAGCTGGACCTGGCTGACGGAGAGGCCGACGGTATTCCGGCGCTGTCAGGGCCGCGCCGGCGTCGCTGGCGCGAGAACCTGCACACCGCCTACGAACACTTCTGCGACGCCCTGGATGCCATTGAGGCGGCAATTCCTCCCGACGTGGATCCTGAGACAGAGCATGCAGACCCGTGGTTTGGACGTCTGCCGCTTGACCCCTATGCCGCGGTCGATCCAGCCGAGTTCTTCGCGGTATGCGGTGAAGCATTTTTCGTCACGCCACACCGGCTGGCGCAGGCCTACCCGGCCTGGTATCGCGAGCTTTCCGAGTTCTTCGGGCAAGACCCGCGCAATCGTTAGGACGCCGCCAGATCTAGGATGCAAGCAGGACTGCTGCTTGTTTGCTGACCAGCGTATCGATCTCAACACGATTTCGACCGCTCTCCTTGGCCCTGTAGAGCGCGCGGTCGGCGACGGTCAGCGCAGTCGCGACCTTGTCGACCTCGGGATCCGAGACCTGGCACCCCCCGATGCTGACAGTCACTTGAAGCTCCAGGTCTTCGTAGCGAACCGACAACGTTTCCACGCTCGCCCGGATCCGTTCGGCCATGTTGTGCAGGTCGGCTGCATTGCAGTTCGGCAGCAGCACGGCGAACTCCTCGCCGCCCAGTCTCCCAAACAGGCTCTCAGTCCGCAGGATCGGCCGAATCGAGTTGACCACTGCGATGAGCACCGCATCGCCCGCCAAGTGCCCATGCTGATCGTTGATCGGTTTGAAACGATCCAGATCGATGATTAATAGACCGAACTGGGTTCCGTAGCGTTGTAACGCCGCCAGTTGCCGCTTGACGGCGTCGAGCATGATCCGCCGCACCCAGACTCCGGTCAGTGAGTCATGAGACGCGACATGCTCAAGTTCGCGGATCAAACGGTTCTCGACCGCCAACACCAGACACACCGGCATGATGGTCACGCTGACTGCCTGTACCAGTAAAAAGACCAGCCGGGGACCGTCGGGTGTGATCATCACGACCTCAGACAGCGGTTCTCCGGCAAGCAGGAAGTCAATCATCAAGCCCAAGCGAGCCAGGAACACGGCTACGGTCATGCCGAGCAGCAGTCGTTCCCCGAATCCCATCGCACCGGCCTTGCGTACCGCCCAGAGCAGCTTGATGCTGGCGAACTGGACAAGCAGGATCAACCCGTTGGCCAGCAGGTACCTGAACGTGAAACTTGGATCCACACTGGCGTAGTAAGCGAGCCCGAGGGATTGCGCGATCAGCAGCGGCGCGTACCAGACCCGGACCGGCTTGAAGCCGAGGAAACCGGCCAATCCGTCGTAGAGCAGCAAGGTGCCGAGCAGCAACAGACCGTTGCCAGCCACGCTGGAAGCAAGGACACCAAGCTGCGGACGTAAGAGTAGAAACGCGATGCCAAAGGCAATTGCCAAGAAGGCACCAGCCCACTGCCAAACGCCGGCAACCTGCACCGATACCGTGGAAAACCTTCGACTGAAAAATCTGAACGCCCCGATCAGAAACGAAAACCCGAGCGACGAGAGCATCGTGACAAACAGGATGGACGCGAAGTCGAGGCTCATTGCGACGTGCCTGATCGGCTCTATCGCAAGCCGAAGTAAATATTGGCGGTCAGAAACCCCTGTTTGCTGCCGCAATCAAAACGCTTGCCGCTGAAGCGGTAGCCGTGCAGTCCAGGGTACTCCACTTGTTGCGCAAGGGCGTCGGTGAGCTGGATTTCACCGCCCCGGCCGGCAGGCTGACTTTCGAGGGTTTTCATCACGCTCGGATGCAAGATGTAGCGACCAACCACTGCGAAACTGGACGGCGCCTGATCGATCGGTGGCTTTTCCACGATCGCACGGACCTTCATCACGGTGTCGTGATCTGACTCCGGATCGATGACCCCGTAGCGATCAACCTCGTCGCGAGGCACCTGCTCGACTGCGATCACACTACCGCCAGTGCGCTCTGCCATCGGCATCATCTGCTTCAACGCTCCATCCGGATGCCCATCGATCAAATCGTCCGGCAACAGCACCGCAAAATGCTCATCCTCGCCGATCATCGGCCGCGCGCACAGCACTGCGTGGCCAAGCCCTAGCGGCGCCGGCTGGCGTACGAACACCACGTTGACATGGGCGGGAATGATGTTGCGCACAGCAGCCAGCGCTTCGAGATTGCCCTTGGCCTCGAGTTCAGCCTCCAGTTCGGGCGCCCGATCAAAATAGTCTTCGACCGCACGCTTGGAGCGACCGGTCACGAAGATCAAGGTATCGCAACCGGCATCAATCGCCTCATCGACGGCATACTGAATGATCGGACGATCAACGATCGGCAGCATTTCCTTCGGAATCGACTTGGTCGCCGGCAGGAAGCGTGTGCCTAATCCGGCCACAGGGAACACAGCTTTCTTCAATTGCATGCTGAACCGCTCGCATCGCTGGAAGTTATTCGGGTGCAGGCAATTATCCTCCAGCGACGCACGGACGCAGCGGTCGGCGAGTCATGACCCGGTGCACATCGCCGGAGGCGGCAAAAGGCGCTCGCCGCCGAGCTTCAAAAACCCCGGAGCACGATCGAAGCTTCCATCCTCGGTGGCTGAAGCGCCGTCCGGGTT
Source organism: Quisquiliibacterium sp. (assembly GCA_023257915.1). Classification (GTDB taxonomy): domain Bacteria; phylum Pseudomonadota; class Gammaproteobacteria; order Burkholderiales; family Burkholderiaceae_E; genus Quisquiliibacterium. The sequence continues at coordinate 6,525 of JALRBB010000306.1, forward strand.
GAGCTCAGCACCAGGGCCTGACGGGACTGCGCAGATCGGATGCGGCTCATCACGATCTCCGGC
>JALRBB010000442.1 GCA_023257915.1 Quisquiliibacterium sp.
TTCAAGACCGCGATGAAGGTGCTCGACAAGGGCAGGATTCATCTGGCGGCAGTTTGTGTCGGTGCAGCTGAGCGCATTCTTGAGGAAGCGCTGCGATATGCGATGCAACGGCGCCAGTTCGGTCAGCCGATCGCCGACTTCCAACTGGTGCAGGCGATGCTGGCCGAGAGCAAGACTGAGATCTATGCGGCGCGTTGCATGGTGATGGATGCGGCGCGCAGGCGCGATGCCGGCGAGAGTGTGAGCACCGAAGCATCCTGCGCGAAGCTCTTTGCCTCCGAGATGTGCGGGCGCGTTGCGGATCGGGCGGTGCAGATTCACGGCGGTGCTGGCTACATGAGCGAGTATGCGGTCGAGCGGTTTTATCGCGACGTGCGCCTGTTCCGGATCTACGAAGGCACCAGCCAGATCCAGCAACTGGTGATCGCGCGCAACATGCTGCGCGAGGCTCAGGTCTGAGCGAAAAACCGATCGGATCCGGTACTGGTACCGATCGCGGGGCGCCTGGGCGAGGCGAGTCAACCAAGGATCGAACACGATGAGCGGACAAACATTTCATGGCGTCTTCCCGTATCTGGTGTCGCCGGTTCTAAGCGACGGCCAGATCGATGCGCCGGTGCTGGAGCGCCTGTGCGAGGACCTGATTGCCGCGGGCGTCCACGGGCTGGCTCCTCTCGGCTCCACGGGAGAGTTCGCGTACCTGAATGCGCAGCAGCGTCGCCGAGTCGTGGAGGTGGTGGTGTCGGTGGCGCGAGGCCGGGTTCCGGTCGTGGCCGGCGTGGCGGCGACCACGATTGTCGACGCGCAGGCGCAGGCGCGTGACTACGCGGCGCTCGGTTGTGACGGCATTCTGGCGATCATGGAAGCCTATTTCCCGATCGCCGACGACGGTGTCTACGCATACTTCAAGGCGATTGCTGATTCGGTCGATCTGCCGGTCGTGCTCTACACGAATCCAAATTTCCAGCGATCGGACCTGAGCCTGCCAGTGATCGAAAAGCTCAGCCATGTGCCGAATATCGGCTACATCAAGGACGCCTCGAGCAACACTGGTCGGCTGCTGTCGATCCTGAACCGGGTGGAGGGGCGCATGCAGGTGTTTGCCGCGTCCGCGCATGTGCCGACCTGCGTAATGATGCTCGGCGGCGTTGGCTGGATGGCCGGACCGGCTTGTGTCGCGCCGCGCCAGAGCGTGCAGTTGTACGAATTGTGCAAGCGTGGTGACTGGGCCGCTGCGATGCAGTTGCAGCGGCCGCTATGGGCGCTGAACCAGGCGTTCGCGAAATTCAATCTTGCGGCCTGCATCAAGGGCGGGCTGCAGTTGCAGGGCTATCCGGTCGGTGATCCGCTGGCACCTCAGGCACCCCTGACGCCACAGGGGCTGCAGGAAGTCGGGCAGATGCTGCGTTCGATCGGGGCATTGGCCTGATGCGGTGTTCGCCGGCCGAGGCTGGCAGTGGAAATCTGGTGCGCTGAACCTGAACGCACCTTCGCAAGGAGACGCCAGCGATGGCTACAACAGATGACGTCATGCCGGTCGCGGTGGTGACCGGAGCTGCACGCGGTATCGGGCTGGCAAGCAGCCAGTGGTTTTTAGCCCGGGGTTACCGGGTCGCGATGATCGACACCGACGGTGCCGCGCTGTGCGAGGCGGCAGCAGGACTCGGTGATGCATCACGCGTGCTGGCTATCGAGTGTGATGTCTCCGATGAGGTGCAAGTGGCTGCCATGGCGTCACAGGTGGCGCAGCAATTCGGGCGGATCGATGCGCTGGTCAATAACGCCGGCGTTGCGGTCTTCAAGCCACTGCTCGAGACGACGTTTCAGGAATGGCGGTATGTGTTCGCCACCAACCTGGACGGCGCATTCCTGTGCACCCAGTTCTGCGCTCCAGTGATGCTGCGCAATGGCGGTGGCAGCATCGTCAACATTGCGTCGATCTCGGGGCTGCGTGCGAGCAGTTTGCGGGTCGCGTATGGCACCAGCAAGGCCGCGTTGATCCACCTGACCAAGCAGCAGGCGATGGAACTTGGCAATCAGGGCATCCGCGTCAATGCGGTCTCGCCCGGGCCGGTGGACACCGCAATGGCCAAACTGGTGCATACGCCGGCGATCCGGGCGGACTATCACGACGCGATCCCGCTGAACCGCTACGGCACGCCGCAGGAAATCGCCGAGGCGATCGGCTTTCTTTGCAGTCCGGCGGCCAGTTACATCAACGGTCAGATGCTGGCTGCTGATGGCGGCTTTGATGCCGCTGGAATCGGGTTGCCGACGCTCAGGCGCTAGCGCAGGAAGCCGCAGTAGGGCGCTTGGCCGCGCAGTACAATGATGAACTATCGAAAAGGTTTGTCATGAACGCTCTGCGCAGCATTCGCGGTCTGATCCGCGTTCTTCCCGCCTTGCTAGTCGGGCTTGCGTTTGGTGCACTCGCTCCTGGCGAGGTCAGGGCAGCCGATATGGGTCAAATCCGTGCGAGCGCGCCGACCCGCGTGTCGATCGCCGATCTGGCTTCAGGCAAGCGCGACCGGCTCGAATTTTCTGACGCAGCCTTCTCCGGCTGGATTCGCCGCGACGGCGAGATCTACCTGGAGGCTGATGTCGCGCACAACGGACTCTTGTGCGCAGACTACCAGGCCGGGGTTCGTTTCGGCGTCGGCGCCCCGGGATGCTCGAATGTGCAGTGGCTGTCCGAGGCGGTCTATGCGTCCCGGCGCATGCAGTGCAACAACGCAGGCCTGCGCCATGTGGGTGGGGCCACCGACGCCTCGCTGACGGCAATTTTTGACCGGATCACCTGCGCTGAGCGCATCATCCGGTGCAGCGGTGCGGGCTGTCGTTGAGTCCACTGGCTCGTGTATTCGCGGGCTGGGCGTCGGGGGCGACAAGCTGATGTCGGTTTTGAGCGAGTCCATGGCATTGCCACGCCGTCTGGCCGGTGTGGCTGCTCTGTTGCTGATGTTGAGCGGCTGCTTCGACGTCGATCAACAGCTCTCAGTTGACCAGACTCGCTTCAGCTACAACGCAGTTCTTCGCGTCGACGCAAAGCTCGTAGCAATGGCCGCGCAGCGCGGCAAAGGGGATTTTTGCGACGAGTTCATTCCGCTCTCCGCGAAGATTCCCGAACAGGTCGTACTGAGCAAGACGCAGTCGATCGAAGGCGGCAATCAGGTTTGTCGCGTCACGTTGCAAGGCCCGACGCTGGCCTTCGAGGCCATCAGCAGCAAGCAGGGCAAGGGTATCGGCGATATGGCGATCGAGCGTATTGACGAGCGCACGCTGAAGTTGACCAATGTGCTGCGAATGGACGAGAGGCTGGCGCAGGATCCGAAAATGCTGGATATGCTGCTGGCCGGGCGATTGATGAAATGGTCGATCACGGCACCGCGCATCCTTGACTCGAATGGCACGATTTCGGCCGACGGGAAGCGGGTCGACTGGGCGGTACCCGTGTCAGCCCTTTTTGCCGAGCCGCAAACCTTCGAGGCCGTGTTCGAATACGATCCGCCGCGGATTGCGCAAGTGCTCCGATCTGCGTTGCGACTGCTCGATTCCGTACTCGAGCGGATCGGTCTGGCCAGAAAGTAGTTGGTGCCGGCGCGGGTGGTGCTTCGACCAGCCGCTTAGCGGTCGTAGCCCGGATTGACCCGGTCCAGCTTGCGCAGCATCGCCGGCCATTCGAGCACGCCGAATGGGCGGCGGGTGCCGGGCAGGTAATTGTTCCAGGTGGCCTGGATCACGGGTTCTGGCACCTCGACCAGCTTCTGCCCGCACGCCTGCGTCAGCAACTGCGTGCGACAGACCAGCTCGAAACGATGCATTGCATTGAAGGCCTCCGCCACGGTACTGCAGGCAACCAGCAGACCATGGTTGCGTAGCATCAGGTAGGCGCCATCGCCGAGATCCTGGATCAGGGACTCTTTTTCGGCCTCGTCCAGAACCACCCCCTGGTAGTCGTGGTAGCGGGTATCCGCGAAGCGCATCGCAGTCTGAGTCAATGGCAGAACGCCGCATTCGAGAGCCGATACCGCCATGCCGGCTGCCGTGTGTGTGTGCGCGACGCAGCCTACGTCCGGACGGGCCTGGTGGATGGCGCTATGGATCACATAGCCGGCGCGATTGACTCCGTAGCCGAGCTTGCCGAAATCCGGCGAAAACAGCACCTTGCCATCGATGTCGACCTTGATGAAGCAGGACGCCGTCATCTCGTCGTACAGCATGCCGTACGGATTGATCAGGAACGATTCCTCACCGGGCACTCGGACCGAAATATGATTGGCCGCCAGGTCTGACATGCCGTACAGGTCGAACAGCCGATAGCAGGCAGCCAGGTCGACTCGTGCCTGCCACTCCTCTGGGGAAACCTTGTCGCGCAGCGAGGGCAATGGAAAGACGGAGGTTTGGCTCATGAGTCGGATCTCCAGGGTCAGAATTGGATGCCGGTTTGACTCGCGACGAATCTGCGTTTCATCGGGTCTGAGATGTCGCGGATCAGTCGAGCGGATTGCGCAGCGCATCGCCATCGCGGAAGCGGCGCAGGTTATCCAGAAAGATCTCGCCCACCGCCGCATACATGCCGGCGGTATGCCCTGCGGTATGCGGCGTGATCAGCACATTGGGCATGTCCCACAGCGGCGATTCGGTCGGCAGCGGCTCGGATTGCAACACGTCGAGATAGGCGCCGCCCAACTGGCCGGAGCGCAGCGCCGCGATCAAGTCCTGCTCGACAAGCACCTCGCCGCGTGCAATGTTGATCACGCGTGCCCCGTGCGGCAGCATCGCGATCCGGCGCGCATCGAGAAGGCCACGGCTTAGCGATGTCAGCGGGCAGGCGAGCAAGACCCAGTGGGCACGAGGCAGTGCCGTATCGATGGTGTCGAAGGAGTAGGTTTCGTCGACGACACAGTCTGGTGCGTTACCGCGACGCACGCCAAGTACCGGCATGCCGATCGCGCGCAGCAACCTGGCGATTTCACGGCCGATCGCTCCGAGGCCGACGACCAGCGCCGTCTGGTCCTTCAGATCGACCGGGGCGCGTGCGCCGAGCAAAGGTTCCCAGGCGTGTCTGCGTTGCGACTCAAGCAACTCGGGCATGCGCCTTGCAAGCATCAACATTCCGGTGAAGGCCATCTGCGCGACCGGTCCGGAATTGGCGCCGGTTGAGGTGCAGACCTGGACGCCACGGGCACGCATCTCGGCATAGATCGGACGATCCGCTCCGGACGCCGACATCTGGATCAGCGCCAGATGCGGCGAGGCGCGGATGATTTCGTAAAAGCGCAGCAGGGTCGGAGCGAGCTGAGTCTTTCCCGATCTTCCGGTGACGTCCCGGCTCAAAAAGGCAATGTCGGTGTCGTAGCTGCCGTCCGGGTTGGGCTGCTGCTCCAGCGTGATCAATCGATACGGCCGCGCGGCGAGCAAGTCTGCGATCTGCTCGCCGAAGGTGTCGGCAGCCTGTTGCGAGACGAGGATCGTCAACGGACGGTCAGCCATCGGGGAGGGGGCAAGGTTCATGGATCGGGCACGGTGTGGTTCGTGCAATGCATCGGCATGTGAAGCCGTAGGATACAGTTTGGTCGTGGGGCGAACTGCGACGGACCTTGTTCTCGTTCCGACGCACGAGCCGCCCGGAAAGACGGTACGCCGTTGCTGCCATGGATGACCTGAGTGATGGATCAGAAGACCTTTGATTATGTGATTGTCGGTGCCGGTGCCGCCGGTGCAATTCTTGCGGACCGCCTTAGCGAGGATGGCCGTCATAACGTCTGCCTGCTCGAGGCGGGTGGTTCGGATCGGCATCCGTGGCTGCATATTCCGGCTGGCTTCATCAAGGTGATCTTTGATCCGGACAAGGCTTGGACCTTCAGTTCGCAGGCCACCGAGTGGACTGGCGGGCGGCGCATCCCGCTGCCGCAGGGAAAAACGCTGGGCGGGTCCACGTCAATCAACGGGATGGTCTACAACCGCGGTCAGCGCGAGGACTTCGACGGCTGGGCGGCGATGGGCAATCCCGGCTGGGGCTACGACGATGTGTTGCCGTACTTCAAGCGCAATGAGCGTTATGCGGGCGGCGACGCGCGCGTGCGCGGCCGCGATGGTCGGATGCCGGTCACGGACATGCCATGGTTTCATCCGCTGTGCGAGCGTTTCATTGCCGGGGCGCAGCAGTTCGGCATGCCGCGGACCGTCGACTACAACGGCGAATCGCAGGCCGGCGTCGGGTATTTTCAGCGCACCATCGAGGGTCGCTGGCGCACGAGCACGGGCAATACGTATCTGAAGGCAGCGCGCGGGCGTCCGAATTTGCAGGTGATCACGCATGCGCACGCGACGCAGGTGTTGCTCGAGGGCAAGCGTGCGGTTGGCGTGCGCTACGCGCCGGGCGGTGTGCTGGCCGGGCAGCGTGAAGTGCGAGCCCGGCGCGAGGTGGTTCTCAGCTGCGGCGCGGCGAACACGCCAAAGCTGCTGCAGCTGTCCGGCATTGGCGATCCGGAGTTTTTGAGTGCCCTTGGCATCGCGGTTGCGCATGCGTTGCCAGGAGTCGGGGAAAACCTCAGCGATCACTACTCGGTGAGGCTGGTCGCCCGCGTCAAGGGCATCTCGACGATCAATGAGCTGTCAAAAGCGCCCGGTCTGTGGGGGCAGGTGCTGTCCTGGCTGACTGGTCGCCCGAGCATGATCGCAGTCAGTCCGTCGCTGGTGCACTGGTTCTGGCAGTCGCGCCCCGGGCTGGATCGTCCCGACCTGCAGGGCGTGTTTGCGCCGGCAAGCTTTCGGGAGGGCTATGTCGGTGTGCTCGACGCCTTTCCGGGCATGACTGCTGGCGTCTGGCAGCATCGGCCGCTGAGCCGCGGGTATGTCCGGATTGCATCGGCCGATCCGTTCGCCGATCCGCTGATTCAGCCGAACTATCTGGCCGACGAGGTCGATCGTCAGGCCCTGGTCGGAGGGATTCGGGTCGCACGCGAGCTGCTGCGTACGCCGGCGCTGGCCGATGTGCTGGTCGGCGAGAGCCTGCCCGGACCTCAGGCGCAGACCGACGATGAGTTGCTCGATTTTGCGCGACGCTTCGGTGTGTCGGCCTACCACCTGAACGGCACGGCGAGGATGGGGCCGGCTAGTGATCAGGGGGCGGTTGTCGATGCGCAGCTACGGGTTCATGGGCTGGACGGACTGCGGGTTGCCGATGCGTCAGTCATGCCGTCGATCACGTCGGCCAACACCAGTGCGGCGACGATGATGATCGGCGAGAAGGCGGCTGACCTGTTGCTGGGGCGACGCGACTAAACGGGCGGTGGCGCCTCCGGCACGAATCGAACGTGCGACCCTCCCCTTAGGAGGGGGATGCTCTATCCACTGAGCTACGGAGGCGGTGCCTCGGATTCTAACCGAGGCTCGCAGCGCTTTTGCCGCGCTTCATCGTCCGGGCACCTTGTCGGATGTTTCCAGGGACCAGAGCCGCGCAAGTAGGTCGCGAGCGGCGCTCTCGCCAAGCACCGGTGCGACCAGTTCGAGGTACTTGTCGTCCAGATCGGTGTCGGACAGCGGCAACTCCGGATCCCCTTTGCGCGCGGGTTGCAGGTAGGTGTCGCTGCGCCCGTCGGTGGTTTGCAGCGTCACGCGCGCAGCCCGCTGGGCCGGGAAGCTGGCGTCCAGTTCTGGGTCCACCGCCAGATCGATGCGTTGCATCAACTCGCGAGTCTGCGGATCGTTCATCAGCGCAGGCTCGAAAGCTGCCAGTCGCACACTGCCGTGACGCAGCGCCGTGGCGACCACGTACTTCAGGCTAAAGCGTGCCTCGGCCGCACTGGTCGGATGCTCGATCCCAGCAACGTCCAGCGCCGGGCTGTAGGTACCGACCTGCACGCGCGCGATCTGCCCGGCGGCCACGCCGAGCCGGCGCTGAAGTTCCTGGGCAGCGTCGATCGCGGCGAAGGTGTGGCCGCAGCAGGCGTGATTCTTGAAGGTCATTTGCGTGATGTGAAAGTCGCGCCCAAGCGTCTCGACCGCCTTGTGCCAGTCTGGCCCGTCGCTCATCGCTCGTCCGAAGCCCGCATCGCCTTCGATGACATCCAGCGAGCCGGTGACGCCCTCGCGCGCTGCCTGTGCGGCAAGCAGGCCGGCCTCGGCTGCATGGCCCGAGTGCAGGGGCTTGGACATCGAATCGATCCTAAACGCCTGTTGCAGACCGGCGGCGAAGGTCGCGCAGGTCGCCAGCGCATGCGCGAAGCGGGTAGCGTCCAGTTGGTACAACTCCGCGCAGGCAGCGGCCGCGCCGAAGGTGCCGACCGTGCCGGTGTTGTGCCAGAAGCGGTAGTGCGCCCGGCCCATCGCCGCGCCAATGCGGGTGGAAATCTCGTATCCGACAATGACCGCGCGCAGGAACTGCTCGCCGCTGGCTCCGAGATCCTGCGCCGCGGCCAGCGCGGCCGCGATGGTTGGTGCGCCCGGGTGAAAGATGCCGAACTTGAAAATATCGTCGACTTCCACCGTGTGCGCAGCGCTGCCGTTGATCAGTGCCGCGGTGCGTGCGGTGGCAGCGCGTCCGAGCATCAAGCGTGCACCGCCCCGGTCGAGATCTTCGGCGCGGGCTTTTTCCAACAGCGTGGCAGGCGCAACCACAGCGCCTGGCACGACGGCTGCGGTCCAGTCGATGACTGCTCGCTTGGCGTGATGCAGAACCTGCGCAGGGATCGCTTGGTCACGAAACTCGTTGGCGAAGCGGGCGTATTGCTCGACGACGTACATGGTCTGTCTCCGTGCTTGTCAGTTTTTGTACGACGGATCGATGCGATCGGCCATTCGCCGCATCGCCGGCCACTCGAGCACGCCGTAGGGGCGGCGGGTGCCCGGCCGGTACATGTGGTTGGTCTTTTCGATGATGTCCTGCGGCGGGATCACGATCTTGTCGTTACAGGCCATCGCCATGAGTTGCGAGCGGCAGGAGCGCTCCAGCCGATACATATTGTTGAAGGCCTCACCCACCGAACGCCCGACAGTGAGCAGGCCGTGGTTGCGCAGGATCATCGCCTCGCAATCCCCCATGTTGGCCAGCAGGCGTTCCTGCTCCTCGAGGCCCAGCACCACGCCTTCATAGTCATGGTAGGCGACTTTGTCGAAGCGCATCGCGGTCTGCGTCATCGGCAGCAAGCCCTTGTCCAGAGCCGACACGGCCATGCCGGCAAGCGAATGGGTGTGCACGATCGCGGCGACTTCGGGGCGGGCCGCATGGATCGCGCTGTGAATCACGTAGCCGGCCGGATTGAACTTGTAGCCGAGTCCGGCAGGGAAATCAGGCGAGAACAGCACCTTGCCGTTGATGTCGACCTTGATCAGCGACGACGCGGTGATCTCGTCGTAGGTCATGCCGAACGGATTGAGCAGATACTCCTCGGTGCCTGGGATACGCACCGAGATGTGGTTGTAGATCAGATCGTGCATGTCGAAGTGATGTACCAGCCGGTACGCGCAGGCGCAATCAACCCGCGCCTGCCATTCCTGCGCACTGACCTGGCCCCTCAGGCTCGGCAGCTCGAGCGGTGGATAGTCGGTGTCGGGATCCAGCGTCGGATAGTCGTTGCGCAGATCGACGATGTGCGGCGAGGAGCCGGACGCGTGGGCAGAGGCTGGGTTGCTGGACATGGAAGCTCCGTGCTGGGGTCGGTTCGCCGCATGCCACGGCATCGAAGGGACCGGAGTTTAGATTCTCGTGGCGCTGGCGTCCATGCGAGCCGGGCTGCGGCTGGTCTGCGACCGGCTCGTCTGGCGGAACGCCGTGCGCCGCCTACCTGGCCGGCATCAGGATCTTGCCGAGTGCCAGCGGCGCAATTGCCAGCAGGCCAAGAATGGGCCCTGGCAGCAGGATCAGGCCAATCGCACTACCGAGGGTGTCGACCGCGGGCGCGACGATCGCGATCGCGATCACGGTAATCAGGAAGCCGATGCTGTTCTGCAGGGCCAGTGCGCTGCCGATCAGTTCAGGCGGACAGGCGCGTGCCGACAGCGCAGAAAATTGCGGCGAGTCGGCGGGGACGGTCAGACCCCAGAACAGCAGCATCGCCAGGGCCAGCGGCAGCGGCGCCGAGCCCAGCCACGGCGACAGTGCACACATGGCGCCCGATCCGGCCAGCGCGAAGGCGGCGATTCTTGCGCCTCCGATTCGGGCCGAGAGCAGGCCGCCGAGCACGCAGCCAACTGCCCCGGCACCGATGATCGCGAACGACCAGCCCGCGACCGCCTGTGCCGGTACCAGCGCGGCGAGCAGCATCGGGACCACCGCCCAGAACGCATAGAGCTCCCACATGTGACCGAAATAGCCGAACGCCGAGGCCCTGAACGCTGGAACCTTGAAAGCCAGCAGCACCGAACCCCAGCCCGGTTTGCGCTTGCTTGACGGCGCGGGCAGATGCGGTCCGTCGCCGAGGCGAAAGATGATTGCAGCGCCGAGCAGCGCGAGCAGCGAGCTGGTCAGGACCACGCCCTGCCAGCTTAGTCCGGCGCCGATGACGCGGATGCCGTGCGGCAGCGCGGTGCCTAGAGTCAGCATGCCGACCAGCCAGCCCAGCACTTCGCCGGCGCGTTGCGGCGCCCAGCCGACCACCAGCTTCATGCCGAGCGGATAAATACCGGCCAGAGAAATGCCGGTCAAAAAGCGCCAGACCAGTGCGGTGGCCAGTCCGTCGGACAACAGTGCGAATCCGGCGTTGCTTACCGCGCCGAACAGCGCGCAGGCAGCCACGATGCGACTGGCACGAAACCGGTCTGCCAGTCCGCTCAACGAAAAACCGAGCGTGCCGGCGATGAAGCCAAGCTGCACCGCGCTGGTCAGATGGCCGATCTGGGCAGTGCTCAGGCCCCAGGCGCGCACCAGGTCGGAGGCAGCGGCGTTGGCGCTGAACCAAAGCGAGGTGCCAAGCAGTTCGGCGAAGACAATCGCCGCGATCGCGAAACGTTCCAAGGCAACCTGTCTGATGTTGTTGGGCACAGAGCTCCGAGTCTAACCGTGCTTGCGCGCAGGTCTGCGCGCCGGCTCGGTGATCGGGCGTAACGGTGACACGGGAACGCCGATTCACGGCATCATGCCGGCTTCGTCGTCACGGGAGGCACAAGTGCAAGCGGATACGCGGCAAGACGGGGCGCAACCAGACCCGCATCGGAATCGTGCGGGGCATTGGGACCATGAGACCGATCTTGTTGTCGTCGGTGCCGGCGCCGCCGGCATGACGGCGGCACTGGTCGCGGCGCTCGAAGGGCTGCGCGTTCTGGTGCTCGAGCACGGACCGGTGGTCGGCGGCACCACGGCGCGCTCATCCGGCACCGTGTGGATTCCGGACAATCCGCTGCAACGCCGCGCGGGTATTCAGGATGACGCCGCAAAGGCCGAGCGCTATCTGGATGCACTGGTTGGTGACAAGGCGCCGCGCGAGCTGCGCGAGGCTTTCCTGCAGGCCGCTCCGCGAATGATCGCGTATCTCGAGGAGCGCTCCGATGTGGGTTTTCGCATGTATGCCCACGCGCCGGATTACCGGCAGGAAATTGACGGGGCAGCGCTTGGTGGCCGGCCGATCGAGCCGATGCCCTTCGATGGGCGTACCCTCGGCGCAGCGTTTGATCGTGTGGCCTGGCCCTTGCCGGAGTTGATGCTCTTTGGCGGCATGATGATTACACGCGGCGAGGCCGCAACGCTGCTCAAGGCATGGCGCTCGCCGTCGGCTCTGATGCTCGGAGCCAGGCTGGTGCTGCGCTATCTGCGCGACCGATTGAACTGGCGGCGCGGCACCCGCCTGGTGCTTGGCAATGCGCTGGCTGGCCGTTTGCTGCGCAATCTGATCGACCACAAGGTGCCGGTCTGGTTCGATGCAAAGAGCGTCTCGCTGCTGACGGATTCCGGCGCGGTGACCGGTCTGGTGGTGCAGCATGAAGGCCGTGAGTTGCGGGTGCGCGCGACGCGCGGCGTCGTGATGGCGGGCGGTGGCTTTCCGGCCAGCGCCGCATTGCGCGAGCGTCACCTGCCCAAGCCGGTTGCGCGCCATACGCCGGCGTACGAGGGTTGCGACGGCAGCACGCTGCAGCTGGCGCTGCAGGCGGGCGCGGTGTTGGGTGAGCCCGGCCTGGACAATGCGCTTTGGTTTCCGAGCTCGGTGGCGACTCGCGAGGACGGCTCGGTTGCGGTCTATCCGCATATCGTGCTGGATCGAGCCAAACCGGGACTGGTGGCGGTGGACAGCGCCGGGCAACGTTTCGCCAACGAAGCGGTCTCGTATCACGAGTTTTGCCGCGCGATGCACCGCGCGAATCAGGTGACGCCGTGTATTCCGGCCTGGCTGGTGTGTGACCGACGCTTTCTGTGGAAGTACGGGCTGGGCATGATCCGGCCGATGACGCCCGCGCTGGGGCGCTATCTGCGCAATGGCTATCTGAAGCGTGCCGGCAGCATCGCTGCACTCGCCCGCAAGATCGGCGTCGATCCGGTCGGACTTGCGCATACGGTCGCGCTCAACAATGAAAACGCCCGCACCGGCGTGGATCCCCAGTTCGGTCGTGGCGGCAATGCCTACGATCGCGGCAATGGTGATGCCGCGCATCGACCTAACCCCTGCCTGGGTCCGATTGCGCACGGCCCGTTCTATGCGGTTGCCGTGGTTCCCACGCCGCTTGGCACGAGCCTGGGGCTGCGGACCGATCGTCATGCCCGCGTGCTGAATGCCACCGGTCAGCCGATTCCGGGGCTATACGCCTGCGGCAACGATATGCACTCGCCGATGGGAGGCGAGTATCCGGGTGCCGGCGCGCAGATCGGGCAGGGAATGACCTTCGGGTACCTGGCCGCGATGGAGGCCGCCGCCCGGCGCTGATCACAACGGACTGCCTCTGATTCGAGCGCGGCCAGGCCGCGCCGCGCTCAATCCTTGCGGCGCTGATAGAGCAGCGAAAAGCTCAGCGCCTGCTGGCCCGTAGCGAGCCGGTGCACAGCATCGGAGCAGGCTGCCGGATCGTTGCCTTCGATCAGCAGCAGTGTTGGTGGCAGACGATCCGGTTCGCCGCGCAACTTCTTCTCCGGCGTATCGACCTGGGTGCGCGCGGCATCCGGGCGAGCCAGCCGGATTCGCACACCGCCAGCCCTGGCCGCTGTGGAGGCTGCATCCGGTGAGATGGCGTCGGCACTTTGCTCATCAAGTTGCACGATCTTGATCGTGCCCCCGGGCGCCGGCAATGCTCCGGTGTCGATCTCCAGTGAGCAGACCGCGCGGTTCATGTCGCGAAACTGCGCCATGATGGCGGTGGTGGCCGGAGTCGGATCAGCCAGCCTGGCCAGATACTCCGGTGAGGACAAGGAATCGGTCGACTCTGCCTCGTACAACGCGCAGTAGTAATGCGCACGGGCGGCGTCGCGATAACGGGTCGCGCTCAGAAAACCTGGTAGCGCCAGGCGCTCGGGCACATGTTCGCCGTCGTACCAGGCGTTGAAGGCGGTTTCATGGTCCGGCGTGACCGCATTCCAGATCGCCAGCAGCGCACTTGCCATCACTCTCTCCAGTCGTCGATTCAGGGGTTGCGCGCGCCGAGGCCACGCGTTGCCGTTTCGGGCATTGGGCGAGGCGCACCGCGCAAAGCCGCGAGTGTATTTCAGATGAGCGACACATGTGCGAGCATCACAGGCTATATCGACAGCCCCATCGCATGGAGTGGCAATGGCTCGAATGAAAGGCGCGGACCTGATCGCCGAGTTCCTGGTCCGTGAAAAGATCGAATATGTGTTCGGCATCTGCGGACATGGCAATGTCGGCTTGCTCGACGGGCTGTACAACGTGCGCGACAAGGTCAAGCTGATCTCACCGCGCCATGAGCAGACGGCGGCGCACATGGCGGACGGCTACTTTCGGGTCAAGCACCAGCCGGCCGCGACGCTAACCTCCACCGGCCCGGGCTCGGCGAACCTGATCATGGCGCTGGCGGTTGCTCAGACCGACTCGTCGGCGCTGCTGGCAATCACCGCCAACGTGCCGACCGCGCAGTTCAATCGCGGCCCGTTCCAGGAACTGAACCGGCACAACCAGGCGGACTTTCCGAACGTGATCCGTCCAGTGGTCAAGCGCAGCTTTCAGCCAAGCCGCGTCGACATGTTGCCGCTCGCGATGCGTCAGGCGGTCACAACAATGACCAGTGGCCGGCCTGGCCCCGTCAATCTCGACATCCCATTCAACCTGTTCCAGGAAGAGGCTGAGGTTGAGCTCGAGGCGAGTTGGGACGGCTTTAACGAGCGGCGCAGCGGCGCGTCCCCGGACGATGTGCGCCGGGTGCTGGAGATGCTCGCGCAGGCGCGCCGGCCGGCGCTTTTCATTGGCCACGGCATGACGCTCTCGGAGGGCGGCAAGGCGCTGACCGAGTTCGCGCGCTCGCAGCGCATCCCGGTGATCAGCTCGCCCAACGGCATGGGTTGCCTCGACATGCGCGATGAGTTGTCCCTCGGCTTTATCGGACGCAATGGCGCTTATCCGGCCAACCAGGCGGGCCGGCATGCCGATCTGGTGATCGCGATTGGCGCGCGCTTTGACGATCGCTCCTCGTCCTCCTGGATGCCGGGCTATTCCTGGAACTTTCCGCACACGAAGCTGGTGCATGTGGATGTCGACCATGCGGAGATCGGGCGCAACTATCCGCCGA
>JALRBB010000223.1 GCA_023257915.1 Quisquiliibacterium sp.
GCGTAAGCTCCTGTTCCCTGTAAAGAAACTGAATAAGTTGCTATATCCTTAAATGGCGCATTCATTTGAAAGTTACTTAAGTTAGTCGTTCCACTAATAATAACTAATCCGTCAACACCATTATCAATAACAAACTTTATATTTATTGGAGTTCTATTTTGTTGTATGTTTAAGAAGTTTAAATATCCGTAACCGTCTAAAGTTACTATTCCATCGCAGCTTGCGGAAGCTTTGCGCGGATCGATGGGCGCTGAGCTGTGCCCCCTTGTTCGGCGCCCTTCAGATCAGGAATACCGAACAGCAATCCTTGGTCGGAAGGATTGATCGGCGAGGCCTCGACCCGCACGAGAACCTCGTCGTCACCGGGACTGGGCACAGGCTCATCGACCAGCGAAACTTCGAGTTCACCACTGCTGCGCACCAGCGTGCGCAATTGCAGAGCAGTTGCGGGAAGATCGGCACTCATGAGGACTCCGTTTTCTGGAAATTCTGAATCGGAGCATTGTGCCCCACCCTGGGCTCAGACGGTGGCGGGAATACGCACCGGCATCGACATGAAGCCATGCACGAAATTGGACTTCGTACGTACCGGTTCACCAAGCACTTCAATGACCGGGTAGCGCTTCAGGATCTCTTCCCACAGGATGCGCAGTTGCAGCTCGGCCAGCCGGTTGCCAACGCAGTGATGAATGCCGAAGCCGAACGCCAGGTGATGCTTGGGCCGCTCGCGGTCGATGATGAATTCGTGCGGTCGCTCGATTGCCTGTTCGTCACGGTTCGCCGACAGGTACCACATCACGACCTTATCGCCAGCGCGAATCTGCTGGCCGCCAAGCTCATAGTCCGCCAGCGCGGTGCGACGCATGTGCGCAAGCGGCGTCTGCCAGCGGATGATCTCGGGCACCATGCTCGCAACGAGCTCCGGATTCTCGCGCAGCTTGTCGTACTGCGCCGGATGCTGGTGCAGTGCGAGCAGCCCGCCGCTGATCGAGTTGCGGGTCGTGTCGTTGCCACCCACGATGAGCAGCAACAAATTGCCCAAAAACTCCTCCGGAGTCATGTTGCGGGTGGCCGGCGAGTGCGCCAGCATCGAAATCAGGTCCGGTGTTGGCGGCGCGTTGACGCGTGCATTCCATAGCTGAACGAAGCGGTCGCGGCACTGCTCGAGTTCGGCGAGGCGCATCTCCCAGGATTTCACTGCTCCATTGCCATCCGGATCGCCAGTGGCCATATCGGACCACCAGGTCAGCTTGCTGCGCTCGTCGAACGGAAAATCAAACAACAAGGCGAGCATGCGGGTCGTCAGTTCGATCGACACGCGCTGCACCCAGTCGAAGCTTTCGCCAATCGGCAGGCCATCGAGAATTTCGGCCGCATGCGCGCGAATGGTCGCCTGCATGTGCTCCATCTGCGCCTGTGTCAGCAGCGGGCTAACCGCCTTGCGCTGGCCGGTGTGCTGCGGCTCGTCCATCGCGATGAAGCTGGGAAAGTTTTCCTCGGCTGGCCGCTCGGCCAGCGCGATGCCGCCACGGCGCCAGTCTGACGAAAACACCTGCGGATGCGTTTCGACCTCGACGATGTGCCGATAGGTGGTCACTGACCAGTAGTGCCCATAGCGCTTGCTGCGGCACAAATGCACCGGCGACTCGCGACGCAGACGCTCGAAATAGAGTTCGATCAGATCCTGCTCGAACAGGTAGCCCTTGCTGACGTCAATGCCCTCGAGCGGCATCGACCACACCTCGCGGCGCACTTGTTCCAGCGTGTTTGCCTGTGTCTGCATCCGAATGCCACCTCCATGTTGCCGCGGGCCCGGCCCGAGTCCCACAGGCTACCGCAAACGCGCGCAGCACTGACCGCGCGCACGCCGACCGTGTCTGTGATTTTTTCTCACAGAAACAGGACAAATACTCGATTGTCACTCGCTTGCCACGACTCATAGGATCCGCAAACGCTGAAGCCTGATCTCAGCCGATCCATGCCCTTGAGGCTGCGTCTGCCTCCCGAAAGCCCGATCACAGGAAGTCACTTCTTGGACAGCTCAATTCATAGCAAGTACGCACGACTGAGCTCCGTCGTCATGCACTTCCTGGAGGCAGGAAGCGGCGAAGAGACGGTCGTGCTTTTGCACGGGATTCCGCAAAGCTCTCACAGCTGGCGCCGGATCATACCGAGACTTGCCCCTCGTTACCGGGTCATCGCACCTGACTTGCGCGGACTTGGTGACACGACCCGTCCGCACTCCGGATACGACAAAAAAACCGTCGCCGCCGATGTGTCGGAACTGCTCATGAATCACCTGGGCGTCAAACGCTTCTTTGTCGTCGGCCACGACTGGGGCGGACCGGTCGCCTACGCGCTGACGATCCAGAATCCGACCGCGGTACGAGGCCTGGCGATCCTGGATGTCACGATCCCCGGCGACGGGGCCGAGATGTCACAGGGCGGGCGTCGCTGGCATCACCCATTTTTTCGCACGCCAGACCTGCCAGAAGCATTGATGCAGGGTCGGGAGCACTTCTACCTGAACTGGCTGTTCGACACCTACGGCCATCGTCAAAACGTGCTCGACACCCAGGAGCGCGCCGAGTATCTGCGCACCTACTGCGCGCCCGGCGGACTGCGCACGATGCTCGCGTACTACCGCGCCTTCGCCGAAGACGCCGCCTACAACGAACGCCTGCTCACCGAGCAAGGAAAGTTGCGCCTCCCGGTGCTGGCGCTGGGCGGTGACAGCAGCTTTGGCCGGCGCATGGAGCCGCTCGAATCGATGCGCCGGATGGCGCTCAACGTCAGCGGCGGTGTGATCCCGAATTGCGGGCACTGGGTTGCCGAAGAAGCCCCGGAGTTCGTTTCTCAAGCGCTACTGGCGTTCTTTCGCGACCAGGCTCAAGCGTAGTAAGCCCCCGATCAACCCCGGAGAAAAACATGCAAGGAGACTCCAACATGCTGAAACCCAAGACATCATCCCGACGCCGGTTCGGCCGGCTCATCGCGATGGCAGCCGCGATTCCCTTCACGCTGGCAGCCGGCACCTCTCAGGCTGTCGCAGCACCGGTCGAGATCAAGCTGCAGTCGGCCTGGCAATCGGGCACAGAGGTCTACAAGATCGTCGAGCGGTTTGCCGCAGACGTAAGTGCCGCCAGCGGTGGCCGCGTGAGCATGACGCTGCATCCGGCCGGCGCGATCGTGGCGCACACCGAGACACTCGAGGCGGTCGGCAATGGCATCCTCGGCGGCCAGCAAACCGCTGCGGTCTACTTCTCGGGCCGAGATGCCGCGTTCGGCCTGCTTGGCGACATGGTCGCAAGCTACGCGACCCCGCATCAGCTTACCGAGTGGTTCTATCAGCGCGGCGGCCTGCAACTGGCTCGTGAGCTGTACGCCAAGCACGGCGTGCATTACGTCGGCCCGATCCTGTATTCGATCGAGTCGGTACCGGTCAAGCGCAAGGTGACGAACGTCGCCGACATGAAGGGCCTGAAGATCCGCGCGCCGGAGGGCCCCGTTTCGGAACTGTTCAGGTCACTGGGCGCCGCACCGGTCAACATCCCCGGCTCCGATGTCTACGCAGCGCTTGAACGCGGCGTGATCGACGCGACCGACTGGGGCACGCTGTCGATGAACGTGGACCTCGGATACAACAAGATCACCAAGTACCAGATGTATCCGGGCTTTCATTCGATGCCCGAGGTCGGAATCGGTATCAACATGGCGACCTGGAAAAAACTGCCCGCTGACGTGCAGAAGATTATCGAGATGGGCGTGCGTAGCGTGAACGCCGAGATGATCGAGAGAACACATCTGTCGGACATGGCCGCCGAAGCCAAGATCCGACAGGCGGGCGGCGAGCTGGTCAACTGGAGTGACGAGGAGCGCATGAAGGTTCGCAGCGTCGCGCGCGGCATCTGGGAAAAGGCCGGCAAGACCAACCCGATCGCCAAGAAGATCTATGAGTCCAAAGTCGCACACCTGCAGGAAATTGGGTTGCTGAAGTAAGTGACTCGCAGTCGCGAGGTGCGGGACGCGCCTCGCGACTGTCTCCCAAGCGCGGCTCGGTGCCCTCTGTCTCGGTGCCCTCTGTAAGTGCACGCCCTCTTTCCGATCCGCGCAAATCGTTCCTTAGCCCCGTTGAGGGCCCAGGTCGTTGAGCCGTTTGCCGGCCTCGCTTGGCGACCGGCTGCCGAAGCGTCTGCGCACGGAGCACGGATCAGGATCAGTGAGTTGACACGATGACGACCCAAACCACACACCCAATCGACCGCCTGTCGATCTGGATCGGCAAGACGTTCAGCTACGTCTACCTGATCCTGATCGCAGTGATGGTTTACGAAGTCACGGCCCGCTATCTGTTCGACGCGCCGACAATCTGGGCGCACGAGGTGAGCGGCGC
Organism: Quisquiliibacterium sp.; assembly: GCA_023257915.1. Classification (GTDB taxonomy): domain Bacteria; phylum Pseudomonadota; class Gammaproteobacteria; order Burkholderiales; family Burkholderiaceae_E; genus Quisquiliibacterium. The sequence goes on from JALRBB010000223.1 coordinate 4,394, forward strand.
GCTGATCGCGGTCGGTTTTACGCTCGGCGGTGTCTACACAATGCAGCAAAAAGGCCACATCAGCATCAGTTCGGTCTACGAGCTGATGCCGCCCCGCTGGAAGGCTGCGCTCGACGTGTTCGCGCAGGTCGTGACGCTGGTGTTTCTGGCGGCATTCATCTGGGGCGGTGGCGTCAACGCCCTGAAGGCCTGGGAATTGGGCGAGACCTCAGGCTCGGCCTGGAACCAGCCAACTCCGATCTTCCTGAAAACCTTGGTCGTTGTCGGCGCAGCGCTGATGTGCCTGCAGGCCGGTGTGCACCTGGCGCAGGCGGTCCGTCGTTTCGTGTCGCGCACGGAGCAAGCATGAGCATCGAGCTAATCACGCTGCTGATGTGCGGCGCACTGGTGCTGCTGCTGGTACTGAACGTGCCGCTGGCGTTTGTCACCGGCATCATCGCGGTCGGCATGGGCTACGCCATGTTCGGCCCGCAGGTGTTTACGCTGATCGCGAGCCGCACGGTCACGCTGATGGGCGAATTCGTCCTGGTCTCGGTGCCGATGTTCATCTTCATGGCAGCGATCCTCGAGGGTTCCGGTGTCGCCGAAGATCTGTTCCGCGCGATGCATGTGATGGCAGGCAACCTGCGCGGCGGTCTGGCGGTGCAAACCTTGCTGGTTGCGGTGATCATGGCGGCGATGACCGGCATCATCGGTGGCGAGATCGTGCTGCTGGGGATGGTGGCCTTGCCGCAGATGCTCAAGCGCGGCTACGACAAGCGCCTGGCGATGGGCGTGATCTGCGCCGGCGGCTCGCTCGGCACGATGATCCCGCCGAGCATTGTGCTGATCGTGTACGGACTGATCGCGAATGTTCCGATCGGTGATCTGTTCATCGCCAGCGTCGTGCCGGGTCTGGTACTGGCGGGTCTGTACCTGATGTATGTGCTGATTCGCTGCAATCTCGACCCCAGCCTGGGCCCGGCTGCACCGCCCGAGGAACGGCAGATGCCGCTGAGCGAAAAACTCGCACTGCTCAAGCGGATGTTCCTGCCGATGGCAGTGATCGTCTGGATTCTGGGCAGTATCTATGGCGGCATCGCCTCGGTCAGCGAGGCGGCGGCAACCGGCGCGGCTGGCGCGCTGCTCGCGGCCTGGGTGCGCGGCAACCTGACGTTCGCGCTGGTGCGCAACTCGCTGCACCAGACGATGAGCACCTGCGGCATGCTGTTGTGGCTCACGTTCGGCGCGAATGCGCTGATCGGGGTTTACAACCTGGTCGGCGGCATCAAGTTCGTCAAGGGCTTGATGACCGGACTGCCGCTCGAGCCGATGGGCGTGATCCTGGTGATGCTCGCGATCCTGCTGCTGCTGGGTATGGTCATGGACTGGATCGGCATCGTGCTGCTGACGATGCCCATCTTCGTGCCGGTCGTGAACCATCTCGGCTATGACCCGGTCTGGTTCGGGGTGCTGTTTTGCATGAGCATGCAGATCGGCTACCTGACACCACCGTTCGGCCCAGCAGTGTTCTATCTCAAAGGGGTCGCACCACCCGACATCACGCTCGGCGAGATCTTCAAAAGCGTGTGGCCATTCGTGGGCCTGCAGATGGTGGGGCTGACGATCGTGCTGATGTTCCCGCAGCTCACGCTTTGGCTGCGCGACGTCGCGGCCAACTAGGCTTCACACGTAAGCCCTGGCTCTCCGGTCGTTCAAGCCCACCAGCGACCGGAGAACTCGACCATCGAGCCGATGCAAATGCATCGCGCAACGATGCGCCGCAAGCCTTGTGCAACTCTAGACTCGGCTTGTGTCGAACTTCATCGGCGAACCGGCCCGCTGTCGGTAATCGCTCGCTTTTCCCATGACCTTGGCTGTGGTTCATTCGCGCGCGCTGGTCGGTATGCAGGCGCCCGAAGTGCGCGTCGAAGTGCACCAGGGCAACGGGCTGCCAGCGTTCCACATCGTCGGCCTGCCGCAGGCCGCGGTTCGTGAAAGCGCAGACCGTGTGCGCGCGGCATTGCTGCAATGCGGCTTCGAGTTCCCGAACCGCAGGCTGACGGTCAATCTGGCGCCGGCCGACCTGCCCAAAGATAGCGGCCGCTTCGACCTGCCGATCGCAGTCGGCATCCTGGCTGCCAGCGGACAAGTGCCGGTCGAACCGCTGCGCGAACTGGAGTTCGTGGGTGAACTCTCGCTATCCGGCGACATTCGCCCGATTCGCGGAACCTTGGCAATGCTGCTTGGGCTGCGCGCATCAGGCAGCGGAAGGCGGCTGGTGGTTCCGGCCGGCTGCGCGGCCGAGGCGGCGCTGGCCTGCGATGGCGACGCATTGTCGGCTGGTCTGCTGCTGGAAGTCTGCGCCCATCTTCGCGGCAGCTCGCCGCTGCCGTGCATCGAACCACGCATTCCCCCGGCCGAGACATCGAGCGCGCCGTCGATGCGCGATGTGCGCGGCCAGTCGATGGCCAAGCGGGCACTGGAAGTGGCAGCAGCCGGCGGACATTCGGTACTGATGGTCGGCCCACCCGGCGCGGGCAAGACGATGCTCGCCCAACGCTTTGCCGGACTGCTGCCGCCGCTCGATCCGCAAGAGGCGCTCGAATGCGCCACGGTTCGCTCGATCACCGGCAGCTTCGACCCGACGCAATGGGGCGTGCGACCGCTGCGCAGCCCGCATCACACCGCCTCGGGCGTTGCGCTGGTCGGTGGGGGTGGCATGCCACGGCCTGGTGAAATCACGCTTGCACATCGCGGCGTGCTGTTTCTGGACGAACTGCCGGAATTCGACGCACGCGCGCTCGAGGTGCTGCGCGAGCCGCTCGAGTCCGGCGAGATCACGATCTCGCGAGCCGCGCGCCAAGCCACGTTTCCGGCCAGCTTTCAGCTGATCGCTGCGATGAATCCCTGCCCCTGCGGACAGGCGAGCAATCCGCTCGGCGGCTGCAGTTGCAGCGCCGAGCGCATCGGGCGCTATCAGCGCTCGATTTCCGGCCCACTGCTTGATCGCATCGACATCCGCATCCATCTCGACCCGGTGCCGCTGGCAGACCTCATCCAAGCGCCGGATCAGGACGACCCGCGGCCGCGGGTCGCCGCGGCGCTCGCGCTTCAACAAGATCGCCAGCGAATGCCGAACGCGAAACTCGGCGTTGCCGAAACCGAACGCTTTTGCGAACTGAGCCCTGAGGCCGCCACGCTGCTGCGCCAGGCACCGCAACGACTGGGCTGGTCGGCACGTGGCCATCACCGCGCGCTGCGGGTGGCACGCAGCATTGCCGACCTGGCTCATTCAGCCCGCATTGAGGCGGCTCACCTGGGCGAGGCGCTGATGTATCGCAAGCCCCTGGCCTCCTGGACGCAGTGATTACCCCCGTGCGCCAGGCATACCGGACTTAGCCTGGCGTCTGGGCCGAACGCGGCGACACCCGCCAGACGGTCATCAGCACGAACGGCAATGCCTGGATGCCGACCCAGGTGAGCATCGCACGCCTGAACGCCTCGACTTCACTCAGACCAAGCGAGCGGTACATGTCGATCGTTACGCCGAACAGCCACTGGCAGATGAAGATGCCGGAAAAAATCATCAGGTTGAACGCGGTGTACGCGCGTCCGGTCAGCGCCGGCGGGAACGTGGTGCACACATGCGGCTGAAGCACAATGTAGCCGGTGCTGACGAGTGCAAAGGGCAGCCAAAGCATCCAGGCCGACGCACCGTCGAGCAGTGCGATCGCAGCCTGTAGCGCCAGCACCAGCACCGTGGAGAGGCTGACGATCCGGAACGTGGTCCAGCCGCGACGCGTCAGTGCTGGCAGAGCCGCGCCCAAGCCGATGTAGGCGAATAGCAGCACCAGGTTGAACACGAACAGCGCGTTGGCCGACTCCGACGGGCTCATGCCCAGCACCCGCGTGAACCAGGGTCCTGCCCACAGGCTCTGCATCGAGATGAAGGTGCCCTGGATCACCATGCCGGCCGGCGCGAAGCGCCAGAAGTAGCGATCGCCAAACACCTCGCGATAGCCATTCCAGATTGACCCCGGCGCCGCGGGGTGCACCTGCCGCTCTTCGTCGCGCGGAACCAGCATCCAGATCGCGAGCGCGCAAGCCAGCATCAGCCCGGCCGCGAGCCAGAACACACCGCGCCAGCCGATCTCACCGACCGCGAACTGCACCGGCACCGTGACCGAAAGCGCGCCGCCGGTGCCCACGACCAGCATCCAGGCGGCAAGCTGCTGCTGACGCTC
>JALRBB010000191.1 GCA_023257915.1 Quisquiliibacterium sp.
CCCCTGTGCCGGTGCTCTTACGGGCCGTACGCCCGCGCAATGATCCGCATCTGCAAGGAGGAGTCGTTTCACCAGCGCCAGGGCTTCGACATCATGCTCTCGCTGTGCCGCGGCACAGCGCAACAAAAAGCGATGGCGCAGGACGCGCTGAACCGCTGGTGGTGGCCGGTCGTGATGATGTTCGGCCCGTCGGACAAGGATTCTGTGCACTCCGGCCAGACGATGCGCTGGGGCATCAAGCGCATCTCGAACGATGAGCTACGCCAAAAGTTCATCGACGCGACGATTCCGCAGGTCGAACTGCTGGGGCTGACCGTTCCGGATCCTGATCTCCAATGGAACGAGCAAAGCGGGCACTACGATTATGGCGAGATCGACTGGAGCGAGTTCTGGTCGGTAATCAACGGCGACGGCCCCTGCAATCGCGAGCGGCTGGCAGCAAGAGTTGCGGCCCACGAAAACGGCAACTGGGTGCGCGAGGCCGCTCTCGCACATGCCGCCAAGAAAGCGCAGCGCGCTCAGCGCGAGGCCGCCTGAACGCGGCGCGATGTCCATTGCGGCGGGCGCAAAGCTGGCGCACGCCGCGAAAACCGAATCCGAACACACGCAAACATCGGGAAAGCCAATGACCGCAACGAATCGCGACTGGCCGCTATGGGAAGTCTTCGTGCGCAGCAAGCAGGGACTGGACCACAAACACTGCGGCAGCCTGCATGCCGCCGACGCGCAGATGGCGCTGACGATGGCGCGCGACGTCTACACGCGCCGGATGGAGGGAGTCAGCATCTGGGTCGTGCCGTCGGCTGCGATCACCGCGTCGGCCCCGCAGGACAAGGCAGTCGACTTTGACCCGATGGCCGACAAGATTTATCGCCATCCGACGTTTTACGAACTTCCCGACGAAGTCAACCACATGTGACCCGGCGATGAACGCATCCGAAGCACATCTCGACTATCTGATTCGCCTGGGCGACAACGCGCTGGTGCTCGGCCAGCGGCTGGCCGAATGGTGCGGACACGGCCCGGCGCTCGAGGAAGATCTGGCGTTGACGAACATGTCCCTGGACCTGATCGGCCAGGCACGCTTGCTGCTGACGCACGCGGGCGAACTGGAAGGCAAGGGGCGCGATGAAGATGCCCTGGCCTACTTTCGCGACGAGCAGGCATTTCGCAACTGGACGCTGCTCGAGTTGCCCAACGGGTCCGCCAAGCATGATGACTACGCGGTGACGATCGCTCGCAATTTTCTGTACGCGTCGCTGCAGGTACCGCTTTGGGAGGCGCTTGCGGCCTCGAGCGATGCGATGCTCGCGCAGATTGCCGCCAAGTCGGTCAAGGAAGCGCGTGCGCATCTTCGCCACGCCAGCGACTGGATGGTGCGCTTCGGCGATGGCACCGACGAGTCCCACCGACGGGCTCAACAGGCCATGGACCGCCTCTGGCCGTACACAAATGAATTCTGGTCGACCGACCCGGTCGAGGAACAGGTGAGCGCGACCGGCGTCGGCGTTCCAACCGCGTCGCTGCGCGCGCAATGGAGCGCGACGATTGATGCCACCCTGGCACTCGCCGGCCTTGATCGCCCGGCGGACACAGGCTTTCTGTCCACCGGAAAACTGGGCGTGCATAGCGAGCATCTGGGCTATCTGCTCGCCGAGATGCAAAGCCTCGCTCGCGCACACCCTGGAGCGCGGTGGTGAACCCCGTGCAAGGCCGGCAGGCACACCCCGCACTCGATCATGGATCTGCCACTGCGGCGGCTCAGTTAGAGCGGGCAAGAGCGATCGCGGCGTCGGTTCCGGACCCGGAAATTCCTGTGGTCAACCTCGAAGAACTCGGCATCCTGCGCGATGTTCAACGCGCCGACAGCACCATCGTGGTGACGCTGACCCCTACCTACACCGGCTGCCCAGCCACCGAAGCGATTCGGCAGGATGTGCATGATGCGCTCGCGGCCGGCGGTTTCGACGCGGTTCGCGTGGATGTCGTGTTGTCGCCGCCATGGACCACCGACTGGATCAGTGAAACCGGGCGCCGAAAATTGCGCGAGTACGGTATCGCTCCGCCGGCGCCGGTCGGTACGACTTGTGACACGCCGGTCGTGATCCGCTTTGTCGACCGAAAAACCGCAGCAGCCGCTCGCGCACCGGACCTGCCGGCATGCCCGCTTTGCGACTCCGGCGACAGCGAATTGCTCTCCGAGCATGGCTCAACACCGTGCAAGGCGCTCTACCGCTGCCGAAGCTGCCGCGAGCCCTTTGACTACTTCAAGCCCTACTGAATCAGGCCGGAACACCCGGACCCAATCCAACCTAATCCAACCCAATCGCATCGGCCGGCGTCAACGCGTGGCCGCAACGACCGAGAGCAGCCCGACATGGCGAGAGCCCAATTCCACCGACTGCAGGTGCGCGACGTCCGTCCGGAAACCACTGATGCGATCAGCGTGAGCTTTGAGGTTCCCGCCGACCTGCGCGACGCCTATCGCTTTCTCCCTGGTCAGTTCCTGACCCTACGCGAACGGATCGACGGCGAGGAACTGCGCCGCTCGTACTCGGTGTGTTCCGGATGCCCCGACTACGAAGCAGGCGCCGAACTGCGAGTCGCGATCAAGCGTGTGGCTGGCGGTCGATTTTCAAACTGGGCTAACGACACCCTGCGCGCCGGCGACACGCTCGATGTGATGACACCCGACGGCCGCTTTCAGGTGCCGCTCGATCCGCAAAAGCGCAGGCGTCATGTCGGATTCGCGGGCGGATCGGGCATCACACCCATGCTCTCGCTGATCAAGACCACCTTGGCGGTTGAACCGCAAAGCGAATTCACACTGGTCTACGGCAATCGCACGATCGCCTCGATCATGTTCCTGGAAGAACTCGAGGAACTGAAGAACCGCTACATGGACCGCTTGCGCCTGTACCACGTGCTCTCCGATGAGAGCCAGGAGATGCAACTGCTCCACGGCCTGCTCGACGAATCGAAGTGTACGCAGATCATCAACGCGCTGGAGCTAGCCGACACGATCGACGAAGCCTTTATCTGCGGTCCCGAACCGATGATGCTGGCTGCGGAAAAGGCCCTGGCGACAGCCGGGGTGGCGGCCTCGAAGATTCATGTTGAGCGGTTCGGCCTGGCACCGCCTGCGGCGATTGTTCACGCCCCGGTGTCCGATGAGGCTGCCGGCGCCGAAGTCGTGATGATCATCGACGGTAAGCAACGACGCCTGAAGGTCGCGTTCGACGGTCCGTCGATCCTGGAGGGTGGACTGGCGATCGGTGCTGACCTGCCCTACGCCTGCAAGGCAGGCGTGTGCTGTACCTGCCGCGCCAGGGTGCTCGAAGGCGAAGTCAGGATGGACAGGAACTTCACGCTCGAGCAAGCCGAGATGGATCGTGGCTTCGTGCTGACCTGCCAGTCACACCCGGTCAGCGATCGCGTCGTGCTCAGTTACGACGAGCGCTGAGCGCGAGATGGCCCGACCCAAGGCAGCCGACTACGACGATCATCGCGGCCGGATTCAGCGCATCGCGGTGGAGGAATTCGCGCGGATCGGATACCCGAGCGCGTCGATGGCCAACCTGGCCCAGGCCTGTGGCACCTCGAAGGCCGCGCTTTATCACTATTTCGCCAGCAAGGAAGCGTTGCTGCACGAAGCGCTTGACGGATACACGCAACGGCTCAAGCGCCTGGTCGAGAGCGAATGTGCGCGAGGACTGGCGCCACGCGAGGAACTGGCCGCAGTCGTGCACGCCCTGGTCGCTGAATATCGCACGTCGCAGGCTTATCATGCGGCACTGCTGAACGACGTGAAGTTTCTCGATACAAAACAGCGCGACCAGATCCGTGCGCAGGAGCGCGACGTAGTCGATGCGATCGCCCGCAGCCTGGAGCGCGCGTATCCGCAGGCGGTCACCCGGACAAACCGCAGCGTCGTCACGATGGCGCTGTTGGGTATGATCAACTTCACGTTCGCATGGCTGCGCCCCGATGGGCCTGTCAGCCATGATCAATTCGCCGATCTGGTGCTCGACCTGTGGTCGCAGGGCCTGGGCGGCGCCCAATCTCCACTTCTCGAAGGAACCGCCAGTGAGCAAGCAGTTCGCGTCCAAGGGTGACCTGACCGCCAAACAGATCACCTTCACCCAGCTATCCGAAAATGCCTGGGCCTACACCGCCGAAGGCGACCCGAACTCGGGCGTCATCATTGGCGACAACGCCTGCATGGTCATCGACGCGACCGCCACCCCGGCGATGGCTCGGGACCTGATCGCGCGGATCCGGAACATCACCGACAAGCCGATCAAGTATGTGGTGCTGTCGCACTACCATGCCGTCCGGGTGCTCGGCGCATCGGCTTATTTCGCTGAAGGCGCGCAGGAAGTGATCGCCTCCCGGGGCACCTGGGATCTGATCGCCGAGCGCGGCGAGGCCGACATGAAGTCGGAGATTGAACGCTTTCCGCGTCTGTTTCAGGACGTGGAGTCGATCCCAGGCCTGACCTGGCCGACGCTGGTGTTTGAAAAGGAACTGACGCTTCATCTGGGCAAGCTCGAGGTCAAGCTGATGCACATTGGCCCGGGACACACGAAAGGCGACACGATCGCCTGGATTCCGTCCCAGCGTGTCTGCTTTTCTGGCGATCTGGTCGAGTACAACGCCGGCGTGTACACCGGCGATGCACAGCTCGAGGAATGGCCGCAGACGCTGGAGGCCTTGCGCGCGCTCAAGGCAGACAAGCTGGTGCCAGGACGCGGTCCGGCGATGACCAATGCGGCCGACTGCGAGAAGGCGATCGAATACACCCGCAAGTGGGTCACCGACCTGTACTCGACGGCCAAGGCCGGCGTGGCTGCGGGCAAGTCGCTCAAGCAGGTGTTTGCCGATACCCGAGCCGTTATGGATCCGGTGTTTGGCAATGTGTTCATTTACGAACATTGCCTGCCCTTCGATGTCTCGCGCGCCTTCGATGAAGCCAGCGGCATCAAGCATCCACGCATCTGGACCGCACAGCGCGACATCGAGATGTGGCAGCAATTGCAGCAGGGCTGAGCACGCATGTGGTTCAGGAACCTGATCGTCTATCGCCTGCCGACCGACTGGAAACCATCGGTCCAGGCGCTGGACGCACAACTCGGGCAGCTGGCGTTCTCGCCGGCCTCGAGCCTGGAGGAATCCAGCATCGGCTGGGCGGCGCCCAGAGACGAGGAACCTTCACTGGTCTATGAAGTCGGCGGTCAGCTGTTGATTTCGCTGCGTCACGAAAAGAAACTGCTGCCGGCCAAGGTGATCGGCAGCTTCGTGCGGCAGCGTGTCGAGCAGATCGAGGCGCAGGAGGGTTTCAAGCCCGGCCGCAAACGCCTCAGGGAACTGAAGGAGCAGGTACGCGACGAATTGCTGCCGCGTGCGTTCAGCCTGTCGAGCGACACGCGCGCCTGGATCGATCCGACGCATGGCTGGCTCGCAATCGACGCAGCGTCGCAGGCGCGGGCCGACGAACTGGTCACGCACCTGATCAAGGTCGTTGACGGACTGGCCTTGCGCAAACTCGACGTCAACGATTCGGTCGCAGGCGCAATGACCACCTGGCTGGTCACCGACGAGGCGCCGGCTGGCTTCACGGTCGATCAGGATGCGGAACTTCGCGCCCGCGAAGGCAAAGCGAGCATTCGCTACGCAAACCAGGCGCTAGAGCACGCCGAAATTGAGCGTCACACCCGCGCCGGCAAGCAATGTTCGCGACTGGCCATGACCTGGTCTGATCGGGTGAGTTTCATGCTCGGCGAACGGCTCGAGATCAAACGTCTGCGCCCACTGGATGTACTCAAGGAACGGGCCGCGGGCGGTGAAGATGGTCAAGACGAGCGTTTTGCGTCCGACTTCACGCTGATGTCGGGCGAACTGGCCCGCCTTCTGAACGATCTGGTCGCCTCGCTCGGTGGGCTGGCGCCCGGCAAGCACTGATGACCCGCGCGCCCCGGCGCTCGGCTCAGAGGGTTTTCTCGCGCAGATGGACCAGCGCCTGCAGGGTATCGTTGACCGGCGTCGCCATTCCTAGCGCCTGTCCTCGTCGCACGACATAACCGTTCAGCGAGTCGATCTCGGTCAGCTTGCCACGCGCGAGATCTTGCTGCGTCGACGAGGTCGCCGGCGCCATCGCGTGACCGACCGCGATCACGTCGCGATAGAGCGCCTCGAGCGGCGCAAGCCGGACACCATCGGCGCTCGCGACTGCATAACACTCGGCAACGACCGCGCGCATCAGCCCGCGGGTTGCCTCGTCGCCAACCATCACGCCATAACGCACTTCACCGAGCGCCGACAGTGGGTTGTATGCGCAATTGACGACCAGCTTGCCCCACAGCGCGCCACGCACATCGTCCGACACCGGGCATGCAACCCCGGCGTGCTCGAACAGATCCGCGACCAGACGCGCACGATTGGCGAGTCGGACGACACCGGCAGGAGCTGGGCCATACTCGCCCAGGATCAGGTCACCACGTCCGGCGTGACGCAGAAGGCCGGCTGCAGGCATCGAGGCGGCGACATAGACCACCGCAGCCAGCGCATCGATACCGCTCGCCGCGGCGATGCGTTCGACATTATCGACGCCGTTTTGCATGCTGACGACGATCGCGTCCGGGCGTGCGAGCGACGCAATCTCCCGCGCCGCCACTTCAGTGTCCAGCGTCTTTACGCACAGCAGAATCAGATCAGCGTCCCGAAGCGGGTCGGGCGTGGCGCTGGCGTCGATACGCACCTGGACGGTCTTCCCACCGCTCTCGAACGCCAGACCGTCACGGGCGATTGCCTCGACATGTGCTGGTCTGGCAATCAGGGTCACCTGGGCACCAGCCTGGGCAAGTCGGGCTCCGTAGAAGCACCCGACCGCGCCGGCGCCAAACACCGCGATCCGTGCGGGCCGATCGGCGCTGATCCAAGGCGATACGCCGCTCATGCGTGATCCTCCTTGAGCAGACGGCGTAGCACCTTTCCAGCGCCGGTGGCCGGCAGGGAGTCTCGAAACTCGATCTCGCGCGGCGCCTTGTATGTCGACATATTTTCTCGCGCCCAGGCGATCAGTGCGGCGGCATCCAGCTTGTCACGCGCCTCAGGCTTGAGCACGATCGCCGCCTTGACCACCTCGCCGCGAACCGGATCGGGAATGCCGATCACAGCCGCCTGGGCGACCGAAGGATGCGTGATCAGAATCTTCTCGACTTCCTCGGGGAACACGCTGTAGCCGGAGACCTTGATCATCTCCTTGAAGCGCCCCATGAACGTCAGGTAGCCGTCGGCGTCGATGCGGCCCATGTCGCC
>JALRBB010000303.1 GCA_023257915.1 Quisquiliibacterium sp.
GGCGCATAGCCTGCTGCATGATTTCGGACCCGGTCTGCGCGGTGACAGCTCGTTGAGCTAGGAGAGGTGGCTGGGGAGGAAGGACTCGAACCCTCGCATGCCGGAATCAAAATCCGGTGCCTTAACCAACTTGGCGACTCCCCAACGGAACTCTGCTGGCTTGCAGACCGGGCTGAGTCAGCTGACTTGCGCCTTTGCCGACGACCTGGTGCCGAAAGCCCAATCGCGAAGCGGATGACCGGACAGCGATCGCGTGACGAACAATCTGGCATCAATCCGGCCCTGCAGCCGATTTCGCACCAGGAGTGCCTGCGATTCGCTGGCGGTTGGAAGGAATAGGCAGGCACCCGAACCGGTCATTCTGGCCGGACTGGCGTCGAGACCGCATGCGACTGCTGCCTCGCGCAAGGCCGTCAACGCCTGAGCAACTTTTGGTTGCCTCGGCATAACGACCGACTGCAGATCATTCCTTCCGCGAAACACGTTTCCACCCCGCGAAAGACCGAAGATTCTGACCGGTTTTGTATTCCTTGTCAATTCAGGGGCGCTGAATACGCTCTGTGTCGGTACCGAAACGCCTGGGGCGACCACCAGGTAATGACGGGGGGGTAGCGCGAGCGATTGCAGCCTTTCTCCGATCCCGGTCGCATAGGCGCTGCGTCCGAACAGGAAAAACGGGATGTCCGCACCCAGACGTACCGCAAGGTCGGCCAGCCGCTTGAATGGCCAGTTCAGATTCCACATCCGGTTCAGGCCCAGCATCGTTGTCGCCGCATCCGAGCTTCCGCCGCCCAGTCCGCCACCCATCGGGATTTGCTTGTCGATCGCAATCTCGACCCCGAGCCGGGTGCCAGAGGCTTGCGCAAGAAGACGCGCGGCCCGGACGGTGAGGTCCTGTTCAGGGTCAACGCCAGCCACCGAGCCCGTGCGCACAATCCGGCCGTCTTCGCGCAGCTTCAGATCAAGGCTGTCAGAAAGCTCGATCAGTTCGAAGACCGTCTCGAGCAGATGGTAGCCGTCGGCGCGTCTGCCGGTCACATGCAGGAACAGGTTCAGCTTTGCGGGTGCCGCAAGGCGGCGCAGTTCGGTGATCACCTGGACTCAGCGCGGGGTGGATGGTTGGAAGGCGAGTGTTTCAGCGGCTTATCTGGTCGGGTCGACCACCAGGCGGATCGTCACTCTGCGAGCTTCGCTGGCTGGCGGGTCTGCTGGCCAGCGCAGCGTCACTTTCGGGGCACTTTCGCTTGCTGACTCGATCGCAATCGCCCAGCCGGAATCCGAGAAACTGACTTTCGTTCGCTCCGGGTTCCCAAGCTCCCGCAACCAAAGCGGCAAGCTGGCGACCGGGATGCGCCAGCCGAGAATACGCTCGGTCAGGATTTCCGGGCTTTGCGCCTCGTAGCGTTCGCCATTGGAGGTCTCCAGCGTTGCTCCCTGCGCGCTGGAACTGGCGCGCACCAAAGTCTGGCCAAACGGGGAGTACACCTCGAGCCGCACGGCATCGCGCTGCTGGCGAAGATGAAAGCTTCCGCTCGCGCGTTCGGTATCGGCTCCGCTCGACAGCACCCAGCTTGCCGCAAAACGCCCGGACCAGTCCTGAACCGGGCCGCTGTCAGATGATGGCGGTGGCATGACCGGGCTGGCGCAGCCGGCCAGTGCGGCCAGCGCCAGCACTGAAACGGCTCTGCGAATCGCTCTGAATCGCGGCATCGCAAGACTTGTCGGAGCCGGCGAAATCATCGTCGCGTTCAGGGCTCGACCTTCAATCGGGCAAGCGTCTCAAGCAGCGATTCATTGTTGGGGTCGATTTCACGAGCCTGTGCAAAGCGGCGCCTGGCCTCGTCCTTGCGTCCCATGCTCCACAGGACCTCGGCGAGGTGCACTGCGATCTCGGCCTCAGGCTTCAGCGCAAAGGCCTTTTCGAGTTGCTCCAAGGAGCGCGCAAGTTCCCCGCGCCGGAACAGCACCCAGCCCAGGCTGTCGATGATGTGCGCTTCGTCCGGCATCAATTCAAGCGCTTTCTCGATCAGCGCCTGCGCTTCGTCTAATCGGATGTTGCGATCGGCAAGGGTGTAGCCGAGTGCGTTGTAGGCATGGGCATTGTCCGGGCGCAGCTCGATCAGCTTGCGCAGGCTGGCTTCCATCAGATCGAGCCGGTTCAGGCGTTCAGCCGCCATGGCATGGTCGTAGAGCAGATCGACGTTATCGGGCATCGCAACCAGTGCGGCGTCAAGCACCGCAAAGGCCGGCTGCAACTGCTTGGCCTCGCGAAGCAATTGCGCCTCGGCTCCGACCAGCCGGACGCGTTCGCGGGTGGTCGATACGACCGTGGTCTGCAACAGCTTGCGTGCCTCGTCCAGGCGATCGGTGCCCGCGAGCAGCCGGCTGCGCTGAATCAGCGCCGGCAGGAACTGTTCGCCGCGAGTGATCTTGCCCAGCCAGGCGATCGCCTTGTCGATCTGCTTGCGATCCTCCTCGATCTGCGCGAGAAACAGATAGGCAGGGCCGTTGTCGCGATGCACTGTCGCGGGCAGCGACACGTAGCGCAGCAGATAGGGTTCAGCGAGCTGCGGACGTTTGGCCTGGTAGGCCATTTGCGCCAGAGAAAAGAGGATCGCGGGGCTATCGGGCTCCGCCTTCAGTGCGCGTTCCATCTGCTCGCGCGCGGCTTCGATGTCATCCATCGATGCAAGCAGCCTGGCGTAGTGAAAGCGCGCGTCGATCGAATCCGGATGACGCTCCAGAAATTCCCGCAGCAAACCGGCTGCCTGCTGTGCGCCATTCTCGGTTTCGCTCAGGTAGCGGGCGGCAGTGACTGCGGCTGACTGTTCATCCGGTGTCAGCGCGTAGGCCTTGCGGGCCTCTGCCGCTGCGCGATCCGCCTGTCCCGCGGCGCGTGCGAGTTCGGCGGCCGCTTGCCGCGCCTCGGGCAGTGCCGAGTCTGCACCTACCAGCCGATCGAACAGCGCCAGCGCCTCCTTGTGATCGGATACACGGCTCAACGTGCGCTGGATCTGGCGATAGAACCCGGCGAGCGCATCCTCTTTCCGGGCCTTGTCCCTGCGCGCGATCAGCAGCGGTTCGGCTTCCGAAAGCCGGTTGGCCCCGAGCAGCAGCATCTCGCGCGTTTGCGAGGCCAGGGGCGAGCTTGGATCGGTCTCGGACCACAGTTGTGCAGCCTGCATCGCCTGTTCGAGTGAACGGTCAGCAAGAGCCAGTTCGGTGGCTCGTTTGGCCAGCCGCGGATCGCGGGTCTGGCGGGCGAGCGCCAGGTAGGTGGCCGCTGCCGATCCACCCTGGCCTCGCTGGGCCGCGACCTCGGCGGCGAGCAACTGGAACAGGATCTGCGGCGTCAGATCGTTGGGCGGTAGGGCCGCTTGAGCAGCATCATTGCCAGCGCCAACGCCATCAGGACCGGCGCGATCAACACGCGTACCCCCATCTGCTTGGCCGCCTGTCTGTGCGGTTTTGACTCCGGAAGCACTCGCGCTGGCGCCGCCGCCTGGGGCACTGAGCGCGCAGCCCGTCAGCGCGACCACAATCGTGAGCGCAGCCCAAGCGCGCGCCGCCAGCATCATCGACCCAGCTTGGAGCGATGCCGCGCGCGGCTTTTTTTGCCGCCTAGACTCGCAAGGTGCATGGCGCTTGAGTGGTTGCGCGAAAGCCGTCTGGCCCAGGGTTGTAGTCATCGCAGGATGTTAGCTTAGCTTCGATTACACTGCTTTATCGTCGGCGCAGCGCGCAAATTTGCTGTTCAGTGTCGACTGCCATCGGCCATCCGTCCCGCGCTGCGGTTCCGTCACCGCCACCAAACAGCCATGCCTGAACTCCCTGAAGTCGAAGTTGTGCGGCGAGGCTTGCATCAGAGTGTCGTCGGCCGCCGACTGCTCGGCGCTCGCGTGCGGCAGGCGCAATTGCGTTGGCCGGTGCCGCCAGGGCTGGACGACCTGTTGCGAGGGCAACTTGTCGAATCGATCGATCGGCGCAGCAAGTATCTGTTGATGCGACTGGCCCATGGCACGCTGATCATGCATCTGGGCATGTCTGGGAGCCTGCGGTTCCTGCCGCAGCCGGGGCCGCCTGGCCGACATGATCATGTCGATCTGGCGTTCGAACACGGTGTGCTTCGATATCACGATCCGCGCCGCTTTGGCGCGATTCTCTGGCATTCGGGGCTGGAGGGTGCCGAACTGGGCCATCCGCTGCTGGCCAGGCTTGGCGTCGAACCGTTTTCAGAGCGATTCGATGCCGGATACCTGTACGCCGCAACCCGTGGGCGAAAACTGGCGATCAAACAGTTATTGCTTTCGGGGGCCGCGGTCGTGGGCGTCGGTAACATCTACGCGTCCGAAAGCCTTTTTCGAGCGGGAATCAGGCCGTCCACACCGGCCGGCCGTCTTTCCCGACCACGGTGTGCCTTGCTGGTCGATGCGGTCCGTCAGACGCTGGCTGACGCAATCGAACGAGGCGGTAGCAGCCTGCGCGATTTTGTCGGCAGTGACGGCCAGTCTGGCTACTTCCAGCTCGACTGCCTGGTTTATGGGCGGGCGGGCGAGCCTTGCCGACGTTGTGGCACGGCGGTTCGAGTGAGCCGGGATCAGCAGCGGGCGAGCTTCTTTTGCCCGGTCTGCCAGCGCTGAGCGTCTGTCGCGCTTGCGCGACTCCTGATCGCAGGCCCGCGCCACCGGTAGCCCGCTCCGCTATGCTGTGCCGCCATGGGATGGTTGGCTGACAGGATCGTCGAATGGCAGCAGGTGCATGGTCGCAATGACCTGCCCTGGCAGAACACCCGCGACCCGTACCGGATCTGGGTCTCCGAGATCATGCTGCAGCAGACCCAGGTCTCAGCGGTGATGCGGTATTACCGGGATTTCCTGGCTCGCTTTCCGGATGTTGCGACGCTCGCGTCAGCGCCTGACGGAGATGTGATGGCCGCCTGGAGCGGGCTGGGCTACTACAGCAGGGCGCGAAATCTGCATGCCTGCGCGCGATGTGTGATGGATCAGCACGGCGGCAAGTTTCCGACCAGTGCAGAGCAACTGCAGGCGCTGCCCGGTATCGGTCGTTCGACGGCAGCGGCGATCGCAGCATTTGCCTTCGGCGAGCGCGCGGCAATCCTGGATGGCAACGTCAAGCGGGTGTTTTGTCGGGTCTTCGGCATCGACGGAGTCCCGGATTCGAGCCAGACCCTGCGCCAGTTGTGGGTGATTGCGCAGCAGGAGCTTCCCGATCGCGCGCTCGAGCGCTACACCCAAGGCTTGATGGATCTTGGCGCGACGCTTTGCACGCGATCGCGTCCGCGTTGTGTGGATTGCCCGGTCAGCGAGCGCTGCGTCGCATACAAGCACGAGCGCACCACCGAGTTGCCTGCTCGAAAGCGGCGGCGCGAACCGCAGCGGCGAAGCACGACGATGTTCCTGTTGCGCCGTGGCGAAGAAGTGCTGCTCGAGAGGCGGCCTGCAACCGGGATCTGGGGGGGCTTGTGGAGTCTTCCGCAGGCTGATGAGCCCGATGGCCTCGATATCGCAGCACTGGGCTTGCAGGTCCGGCGCCAGACTGAGTTGCCCGGGTTCGAGCATGCGTTTACGCATTTCAGGCTATGGATCCAGCCTGTGCTCTGTGAGGTCGGAGCGCTGTCTGGCAATCGGGTGGCCGAGCCGGTCGGTTCACTTTGGCTGAATCTTGCCGAGGTCGATACCGCCGCGCTGCCTGCGCCGGTCAAAGTCTTGCTAAGACAGGTCCGGGACGGCGCCGGGTCGAGCGCTACAGCACGCGGTGCTGTTGCAGGTATTGATGAATGATCTCCAGGCGAGCCTCGGGATCAGGCAGTTCCATCAGCTTTTGCTTTGCCGTCGCGGGGATCGGCAGGAACTCGCAAAGACGGTTCGAGACCCAGCTCGAGGACTCGTAGCGGTAAGGCTCGCCGATCATCCGGTTGAGCGCATTCGGCTCTTTCTCGATCAGATCCTCGACGATTCGCCGAAGCAGGACCGCGCAATCGGCAAACTTGCCGGCGAGCGGCTCTTCAGGATCCGGCTCGATCGGTGTTGCTTCAGCAAGGATCAGGCCGTCAGACTGCACCCGACGATCGACGATCGAAAATCGCCCGCTGCCGCGCGTACGAATATGCAGCAGTCCGAGTTGTTCCATGTCCCAGTCGGTGATCGTCGCCAGGCAGCCGATTCGTTCGTGCTCGGCGGGGCGGCCGACCTCTTTGCCCTTGATGATCAGGCAGACCCCGAACGGCGCTCCGGTCTGCATGCAGTCGCGCACCATGTCCATGTAACGCGCTTCGAAAATTCGCAGCGGCAGCGCACTTTCCGGGAACAGTACCGTACCGAGCGGAAAGATCGGCAGATTCGACAGTAATTCGGCGGGCATTCGAGCAGATCTCAGGCCTGAGCCGGCCGCTGGCTGAGGCTTCGATGGCGAACCAGCACGTGCTCGGTGGGGCGAAACCTGCGGGCCAGTTCTTCGACGCAATACACCGAGCGATGCTGGCCACCGGTGCAACCAAGTGCCACCGTCAGATAGCTGCGGTTCTCCTGCAGGTAGCTGGGCAGCCAGGCATGCAGGAAGTTGCCGATATGGTCGATCAGCCGGTGGACTGAAGGGATTTCACGCAGGAATTGCATGACCGGTTCATCCTTGCCGGTGAGTGGTCGCAGCTCCTTCGTGTAGTAGGGATTCGGCAGGCAGCGCGTGTCGAAGACCAGATCGGCGTCTAGGGGAACGCCATGCTTGTACGCAAACGACATGAACAGCAGGGTCAGCGGCGCATGCGGTGCTCCGACCAGGTCTCGTACCCATTGCCTGAGCACGTTCGGATGAAGATCGCTGGTATCGAGCGCGACGCCGATACCCTCGATCACCGACATCAGTTCGCGTTCGCGATCGATCGCTTCGATCAGCGTCTGCTCGTGTTGCTGCTCTGCATCGGTGCCTGCGGCGCGCGATAGTGGATGGCGACGCCTGGTCTCGGAGTAGCGATGCACGAGGGTCTCGTTACGAGCGTTCAGAAAGACCACCTTCACGTCGTGTCCGAGTTCGCGAAGCGACCCGACCAGCGAATGCAGCTCGCCCAGAGAGCCGCCGCTGCGCGCATCGATCGAGACTGCGACCGAGGGGTGGCCAGCCTGGCCCAGCGCTGCGATGACTTCGCGCAAAAAGCGCAGCGGCAGATTGTCGATGCAGTAAAAGCCGTCGTCTTCCAGGACGTTGATGGCAATCGACTTTCCGGACCCGGAAATGCCGGTGATCAGGACAACACGCATAGTGGATCGGAGACCTTGCTCTGGTAACTGGGCTGCAAACTAGGTTACCCCGTCGGCATGC
Organism: Quisquiliibacterium sp.; assembly: GCA_023257915.1. Classification (GTDB taxonomy): domain Bacteria; phylum Pseudomonadota; class Gammaproteobacteria; order Burkholderiales; family Burkholderiaceae_E; genus Quisquiliibacterium. The sequence continues at coordinate 7,336 of JALRBB010000303.1, forward strand.
TTGCGTCGAACGCATGGCCCACGTAGCGAACCGGACTGCTCAAAGGCGGGCGTGTATCGGCCCGGTGCCGAGGCCAGGCTTACTCGCCTAAATTCTCGATCATCCGATGCTGACGCTCGATGAATTCGCCCATCGTGTCGATGCCGCGCAAGGAGAGCACCGTGCTGCGCACCGCGGCTTCAGTGAGCACCGCGATATTGCGACCAGCAGCGACCGGAATCACGACCTTGCGGATCGCCAGTCCGAGTACGTCCTGGGTGAGCGCCTCGAGCGGCAGGCGCTGATATTCGTTTTCCATGACGCTGCGACGAACCAGGTGCACGATCAGCTTCAGGCGCATCTTCGGGCGAATGGCGGTCTCACCGAAGATCGCGCGAATGTCGAGAAGCCCCAGGCCCCGGACTTCGAGCATGTTCTTGAGCAGCGGCGGGCATCGACCTTCCAAGGCATGCGGTGCGATCCTACGAAAGTCGACGACGTCGTCGGCAACCAGTCCATGGCCGCGGCTGATCAACTCGAGCGCCAGTTCGCTCTTGCCCAGGCCGGATTCGCCCGAAATCAGCACACCCATGCCTAGGACGTCCATGAACACACCGTGCATCGAGGTGTTGTCAGCAACCGCCTTGGCCAGCCAGTAGCGCAGCGCGTCGATCACCGCAGCCGGGGGCAATGGAGAGGACAGCAACGGCAGGCCGTCCCGCTCGCAGTATTCGATCATCAACGGGTCGGGCGTGATGCCCTCGCTGACGATCAGCGCTGGTGGCCGGGCGCTGACCAGATCGTCCAGGATGGCCTTGTGACGGGCATCGTCCAGACGGTTGTAATAGTCGGTTTCAGCCTGGCCGAACACGTGGACCCGGCCCGGGTGGATCAGGTTCAGGTAGCCGACGAGATCCGACGGCGCGCTGCCACCGGAGCCAAACTGGCGCTCCGCCCCGTCCTGTCCGGCAATCCAGGTGAATTGGAGCGATTCGCGATTCGCGTCGAACAGTTGCTGGACAGTGACCGCCATCGTGGTTTGCGCCGCCTGCTAGCTCGATCGCGGTCCCCGCCGTGCCGCTCCTAGGCGGCCGGCCGGTACGGGGTCCAGCTCGAGATGATTTCGTGGATTTGTTCGGCGCCCGCGCCTCCGAGCAGGTTCTCACGCACAGCCCGGTCGGACAACAGTTCGGCGAATTCGGAGAGCAACTCGAGATGCTCTTCGGTCGCATGTTCCGGAACCAACAGGAAAACCAGCAGCTTGACCGGTTGCCCGTCTGGCGCATCGAATGGGATCGGAGTGGACAGGCGCACCAGGGCGGCCAAAGTTTCCTTCAGACCCTTGATGCGTCCATGCGGAATCGCGACGCCTTCGCCTAGCCCGGTGGAGCCAAGTCGCTCACGGGCGAACAGCGAATCGAACACCTTACCGCGCTCGATGCCGTGATTATTCTCGAACAGCAGACCGGCCTGTTCGAACAGACGTTTCTTGCTGGTGACCTCGAGCCCCGTAACGACATTGCTGGGGGGCAGGAGCCTGGACATTCGGGTCATGACGTCATGCCTGACGAAGGAGCAGCAGCGCGTGGTGCGTTGCAGCAAATCGTCCGGTCGGCTGGAAAACAGGCGCGTACATTAACCGCTGCAGATTTCAATGTCCAGCAGGAAGACGGCCGACGGCGGGTTTGTTTTTCGCAATGCACAAATTACGGCTGTGAGGTGTTGCTGCGAGGCGACTGACCATGCCGGAAGTCGCCTCGTCCTCAGACTGTAGGGGTATGGGCTCAGATCGGCTCTTGTTGCTTGAGCGGTTCGTGGTGGTGATCTTTTTGCTTGTCCTTGTGCTTGAGCACCTGCCGGTCGAGTTTGTCGATAAGCATGTCGATGGCTGCATACAGGTCTTGATCGTCGGCCTGGGCGTGGATTTCCTTGCCCGGCACATGAATATTGATCTCGGCCTTCTGGACCAGCTTGTCGACCGACAGGAATACCTTGATGTCGATCACCTTGTCGAAATGGCGCGTGATGCGCTCGAGTTTTTGGGTGACGTAATCCCGCAAGGCTGGAGAGACGTCGAGATGGTGACCGCTGATCGTAAGATTCATGTTTCCTCCTTGCTTGGCACTGCCTGTCAGAGAGCTGTTCCTTGTCTAGGTTACAGCACTTTCCGATGCGCGGCGGTCGGGATCCGGATCGCTTCTCGATACTTCGCGACGGTCCTTCGCGCAACCACGAAACCTTGTTCGCCGAGCAGTTCTGCGATCCGGCCGTCGGCCAGCGGCGCCTTGGGGTTTTCGGCATCAATCAGTTGCCGGATCAGCTCGCGGATCGCGGTGCTCGAGGCGGCGCCCCCCGAATCGGTGGCGATATGGCTGCCGAAGAAATACTTGAGCTCGAAGATCCCGAAGTGAGTGAGCATGTACTTATTGGTCGTCACCCTTGAGATCGTTGATTCGTGCATTCCAAGTTCTTCAGCAATTTCGCGCAGGACCAGCGGACGCATTGCGACCGCACCATGCGAAAAGAAGCCCTTCTGACGCTGCACGATTGCCTGCGCGACCCGAAGAATCGTTTCGCCCCGCTGCTGGATGTTCTTGACCAGCCAGCGCGCCTCCTGCAATTGCGCCGACAGGTTTGAGGATCCGGCCACCCGATTGCCGCGCAGGATCCTTGCGTACAAGTCGTTAACGCGCAGCCTGGGTTGAGCCTGCGGATTTGGCTCCGCTCTCCAGCCGTCGCGGGTCTTGCGTACGACCACATCGGGCAGGATGTAGTTCGCCTGCGCGATCGAGTAGGCAGCGCCCGGGCGCGGGGTCAGCGAGCGGATCAGGGCTTGTGCCTCGCGCAGCAGATCATCATTGCAGTGAAGCAGTTTTCTGAGCCGCGTGTAGTCCTTGGCCGCGAGAAGGCTCAGGTGTTCGTCAACGATCGCACGAGCCAGCCCCCAGGCGTTCGATGTGCCCGCCTCGCCGCTGTGCACGCGAGAGTCGATCTGCAGCAGCAGGCTCTCACGAAGATCGCGTGCGCCGACCCCGGCCGGCTCAAAGCTTTGCAGCAATTTCAGCGCTGCGCTGATCGTCTCTGGGTCGACATCGAGTTCCTCGGGAATCAGATCGCCAATCTCTTCCAGGCTCGCGTCCAGAAAGCCATCGTCGTTCAGGTTGTCGATCAGGAGTTCGACGAGCGCCCGGTCCAGTGGTTGTGCCCGGGTTGCAGTGAGCTGCTCCATCAGGTGCTCTCGCAGGCTGCGCTCGCCGTCGCTGACCTGGGAGAACGTCCGCTCTTCGTCGTTGTCATCGCTCGGGGTGCGACTGTCGAAATCCTGGCTCCAGTCGACGTTGCGCTCATCGTCTGCGCGCTCACTCGACTGATCGAGAGACGCGGCCATCGGCTGGTCGCTGCCGTCAGCGCCCTCGTTGTCAGTGAAGTCTGGTGCAGGCTCGCCGGAGTCGGATGACGCGGCACTGCTGGTCTCGCGCACGATTGAGCCGTTCGGCTCGATGCGGGCGCAATCTTGCAGCGGATCATCAAGGCGTTCGAGCAGTGGGTTGTCGGCCAGCAATTGCTCGAGTTCCTGATTCAGTTCGAGCGTTGACAGCTGCAACAGCCGGATCGACTGCTGCAACTGGGGCGTGAGCGCCAGTTGCTGCGAAAGCTTGAACTGAAGGGACGTTTTCACAAGGTCGACGGAATCTCTGCCGGCCCGTTCGCGGGCTGGATTTACATCCTGAAGTGTTCGCCCAGGTAAACGCGGCGGACGTTTTCGTTGGCCACGATGTCGTCCGGATGCCCGGAAGCAAGAACGGTGCCGGCGTTGATGATATACGCCCGGTCGCAAATCCCGAGTGTTTCCCGGACGTTGTGATCGGTAATCAGTACGCCGATCCCACGCTCCTTGAGAAATCTGACGATTCTCTGGATCTCGATCACCGCGATCGGATCGACGCCGGCGAACGGTTCATCCAGCAGGATGAAGCGCGGCGAACTGGCCAGTGCCCGGGCGATCTCGACCCGGCGCCGCTCGCCGCCGGACAGCGACAGCGCGGTGTTGGAGCGTATGTGTTCAATCTGCAGTTCGGCGAGCAGTCCGCGCAGGCGGTGCTCGATTTCGTCGCGGGGCAGCGCCCGCCCGTCATCGCCGGTCTGCAGTTCCAGCACCGCGACGATGTTCTCCTCGACGGTCAGCTTGCGGAACACCGACGCTTCCTGGGGCAGGTACGACAGGCCCAGGCGCGCGCGGCGGTGAATCGGCATCCGCCCGATCGCATGACCGTCCAGCATGATCCGTCCGGAGTCTGACGGGACGAGGCCCACGATCATGTAAAAGCAGGTCGTCTTGCCCGCGCCGTTCGGTCCGAGCAGGCCGACCACCTCGCCATTGTCGACCTGCAGCGACACGTCCTGAACGACCTTACGGCCGTGATAGGCCTTCATCA
>JALRBB010000416.1 GCA_023257915.1 Quisquiliibacterium sp.
ACGTGTTGCGCTACTGGGAACAGGAATTCACCCAGCTGCGTCCGATGAAGCGCCGCGGCAACCGCCGTTATTATCAGCACCATGAGGTGCTGCTGGTGCGCCGAATTCGCGAGTTGCTCTACGAGCAGGGGTTTACGATCAGTGGTGCCCGCAATCGGCTTGGCGAGCTTGCGCAAGCCACCCGCGGCAAGGCGCTTGGCAGCGACGTCACACCAGTCGATGAATTGCTGGAGATGCATGGCGGCGACGTTCGGTCGATCCGGGCTGATCTGCTCCGGGCGATCGAGTTGCTGCGCTGATTGTGCCGTGCCCTTGCGCGACGAGTAAGCAAAACAGATCTTGACCACGCAAACCAGAATGAACAGGAGACTTCGATGAAACCGCAACGCAGAATGATTCTCGGGGGAATGGCTGTCGGTGCACTCGGGGTGTCGGGGCAGGCCCGCGCCGCGGAGGTCACTTTGCGCTTTCATCAGATGCTTCCGCCGCAGGCGTCGATTCCAGCCAAGGCAATCGCGCCTTGGGCCCGCAAGGTCGAGGCAGAGAGCAAGGGCCGGATCCGGGTTCAGCTGTTTCCAAGCATGCAGCTTGGTGGCAAACCGCCCGAACTGTTCGACCAGGCGCGTGACGGAGTCGTCGATCTGATCTGGACGGTTCTTGGCTACACACCCGGACGCTTCCCGAAGTGCGAGGCCTTCGAATTGCCGTTTTCCTGTGGTTCGGCCGAATCCTCCTCGCGCGCATTTCAGGAGTTCGTCGAGAAGTACGCGATGGACGAGTTCAAGGATGTCAAACTCGTCGCGGTGCACACGCACGGACCCGGGCTGATTCACAGCCGCGATCCGGTGCGCAAGCTCGAAGATCTGAAAGGCATGAAGGTGCGTGGCGGATCGCGCGTGATCAACATCATGCTCGAGCAGCTCGGTGCAACCCCAATCGGACTGCCGGTGCCGGCGGTCGGTGAGGCACTGTCCAAGGGTGTGATTAGTGCAACGACGATCCCCTGGGAGGTCGTTCCGGCGCTGAAGGTGCAGCAGATTGTGAAAAATCACACTATGTTCAGCGGTGCAAAGGGTCTGTACACCCAGACCTTCGGCGTGGCGATGAACAAGGATCGCTACCAGAAACTCGCCCCCGACCTGCAGGCGATTATCGATCGCAACTGCGGGGTGGAGGCGGCCGCGCTGTTCGGCCGCGCGATGGACGAGGGCGACAAACTCGGGCGTTCGCTGGTGCAAAAAGCCGGCAACAACATCATTACACTCGATGCCGCAGAGACCGCGCGCTGGCAGCGGGTGGCGGCGGGTACCCGGGCAGTCTGGTATCGCGAGGTTGCCGCCAAGGGGCTCGATGGACAGAAGCTTGCGGCCGCGGCCGAGCAGCTGATCGACAAGCACGCCAAGGCTTGATGCGCCTGTTTCGCGCCGGCGCGCTGTCGCCGGTGCGCGCTTGACCATGGCCGGCTGGGTCTACTTACTGTGTCGATGGACCGCGCGATTCGGTGCGGCCGTGATGATTGCACTGGCGCTACTCAGTGTGGCCAGCATCATCGGCCGCGCGCTGAGCGGCTTGGGCCTGGGCCCGATTCCGGGCGATTTCGAGTTGGTCGAAACCGGGACCGCGCTGGCGGTCTTTTGCAGTCTGCCGTGGTGCTATCTGATGCGCGGTCATGCGGTCGTCGATCTGTTCTGGCATGGCTTTTCGCCGGCAATGCAGCGCACTCTTGAACTTGGGTCCGGATTGCTGATGCTCCTGGTCTGGCTGCTGCTGACCTGGCGCTTGGGAATCGGGATGCTCGACTATCGCGCCAGCGGGGAGGTCGGTTTCATTTTGCAGATGCCTACCTGGTGGGGATATGCGGCCGCCTTGCCAC
>JALRBB010000444.1 GCA_023257915.1 Quisquiliibacterium sp.
CCAAGCGCGATCGCTGCCGACGAGCGTTCACCGGTCCCGCGTGCCCTGAGTCGCGATGAAATCGCCCAGGTCGTGCGGCGCTTCGGCGAGGCAACCGCGCGCGCGCATCAGGCGGGCTTTGATCTGGTCGAGATTCATGGCGCCCATGGCTTTCTGATCCACGAGTTCCTGTCGCCTCTGGCCAATCAGCGCGACGACGAATACGGCGGCTCCGAGCAAAACCGGATGCGTTTCGCGATCGAGGTGGTGCGCAGCGTGCGCGAGCACTTTCCGCAGGACAAACCGGTGTTTCTGCGCCTGTCCGCCGAGGATGATGCGGGCTGGGGGCCGTCGCAAAGCGCGGCTCTGGCAAAGATCGTTGCGCCGCTGGGCGTCGACGTGATCGACTGCAGCTCCGGCGGCATCCTGTCCAAGCCGCCTCTGGTCTCGCCGGCTCTCGGCTATCAGGTGCCGTACGCGGATCAGATCCGTCGCGAGTCCGGCGTGATGACGATGGCAGTGGGCTTGATCGTTCAACCGGAGCAGGCCGAGAAGATCCTGGCTGAGGGCAAGGCCGATCTGATCGCACTGGCCCGTGAGATGCTCTACAACCCCAACTGGGCGATGGACGCTGCCCAGAAGCTCGGATTCGATCCGGGCTTCGAGATGGTGCCGCCGCCGTATCGCTACTGGCTGTCGCGCAGGGCCGCGACGCTGCCCGATATCAAGCCGTCGACCTTTGGCGGCTCTGCCTGACAAGGAATCTTCAGATGACCCAGAATCAACGTAAGGGCGCGCTCGGGCGCTTTCGAGTGATCGATCTGACCCAGGTGCGGGCTGGCCCGACCTGTGTGAAGCAGCTGGCCGACTTCGGCGCTGATGTGATTCGCGTCGAGCCGCCGATCGGCGGGCCGAGAGTCTCGGTGAGCACCGGCGATCGGGATGGCGCCGATATGCAGAACCTGCATCGCAACAAGCGCTCGCTGACGCTGAACCTGAAGAGCGAGCAGGGCATCGCGATTTTGCGCAAGCTGGTCGAGGGTGCCGACGTGGTGGTCGAGAACTATCGTCCGGACGTCAAGTATCGGCTCGGCATTGATTACGACTCGCTGGCCGCAATCAATCCGCGCATCGTGATGGCGAGCATCTCCGGGTTCGGCCAGGACGGCCCGTACCGTGAGCGGCCTGGCTTCGACCAGGTTGCGCAGGGCATGAGCGGCATGATGTCGGTGACCGGCAAGCCCGGCGAGGGGCCGATGCGCGCGGGCGCTGCAATCGATGACATGGCTGCCGGCCTCTACGCGGCTCTGGGTATCCTGACCGCACTGCTTGAGCGCGAGGTTAGCGGCCGTGGGCAGTGGGTGCAGTCCTCGCTGCTGCATGCCGGCATCGCGCTGATGGACTTCCAGGCGGCACGCTATCTGATCGGCGGCGAGGTGCCCGGGCAGATGGGCAACGATCATCCGACGACGATGCCGCAGTCGGCCTATCCGACCGCGGACGGCTATGTGAATGTCGCCGCTGCTGGCCAGGACATGTGGCGCAAGCTGTGCAATGTGCTTGGACGCGGGGATCTGGCCGAGCATCCGGATTACGCGGCACCGGCGGGTCGCGCAAAGAACCGTGCGGCGCTGAACGAAGAGCTCTCGAAGCTCTTCCGGACCGCCACCACCGCCGAGTGGATCGAAAAGCTCAATGCGGCTGGGGTGCCGAGCGGACCGATCCTGACGGTCGACCAGGTCTGGGCCGATCCGCAAGTTCAGCACCTGGGCATCGCCGCGCCGGTCATGCATCACACCCTTGGCGAGATCCGTGTGATCCGTCAGGCGGCAACCTTGTCGCGCACACCGGCCGAGCTGGTGCATGCGCTCCCGCCGGCCGGCGACAACAACGACGAGATTCTTGGGACGCTC
>JALRBB010000457.1 GCA_023257915.1 Quisquiliibacterium sp.
CGATGTTGACGATCCGCCCGTCGCCTTGGCTCTTCATGACCGGCGCTACGGCCTTGATGCAATGCATCGGACCGGTGAGATTTACGTCCAGGATCTTCGACCAGTCCTCGTTGGTCAGCGCATCGAGGTCCTTGAACGGAATCGACTTGTTATACGCCGCATCGTTGATCAGGATATCGATGCGTCCGAAGCGCGCGAGCACCGCATCCACCATGGCGCGCACCTGCTTGGGGTCGGTCACGTCGCATTGAAAGGCCTGAGCCTCGACGGCATGCTCCCGTTCCAGTTGGCTGGCGACCGCTTGCGCATCATCGAGGCTGCGCGCACAGATCACCGCGATGCGTGCACCCGCCGCTGCCAGCGCAGCGCAAATCCGCTGACCAAGACCGCCATTGCCGCCGGTGACGACCGCCACCGCATTGTTCAGATTCATGTCGCACTCCCCCCGAGGCTTAATCGCCGGTCCGCTCGGCCAGACGTCTTAGGCCTATCACTTGAAGATGATTCCATTCGGCGATCAACGCGACCAAGCTAGCCCGCACCCTATTAGCCAATCGCCGCGCAAACCGCCTCGGTGACCTGCGAAGTGCCGGCCTTGCCGCCGAGATCTCCAGTGTGCAGGGCTCGATTCGCAGTCACCGCCTCGATGGCCCGCATCAACCGATCGGCTGCGGCCTTCTCACCCAGATGCTCTAAAAGCATCACCACCGACCAGAACGTACCAACCGGATTCGCCAAGCCCTTGCCCATGATGTCGAACGCCGAACCGTGGATCGGTTCGAACATCGACGGGTAGCGACGTTCGGGATCGATATTGCCGGTCGGGGCGATCCCCAGGCTCCCGGCCAGCGCCGCAGCGAGGTCGCTGAGGATGTCGGCGTGCAGATTGGTCGCGACGATCGTGTCCAGCGACGCGGGTCGATTGACCATCCGAGCGGTTGCCGCGTCCACCAGTTCCTTGTCCCAGGTCACGTCGGGAAATTCACGCGCAATCTGCACCGCGATTTCGTCCCACATCACCATCGCATGGCGCTGCGCATTGCTCTTGGTGACCACGGTCAGATGCTTACGCGGACGAGACTGAGCCAGGCGAAACGCATAGCGCAAAATACGCTCGACCCCGGCCCGGGTCATGATCGACACATCAGTCGCCGCCTCGATCGGATGACCTTGGTGCACCCGCCCGCCGACGCCGGAGTATTCCCCCTCGGAATTCTCTCGCACGATCACCCAGTCCAGATCATTCGGACCGCAGCGCTTGAGCGGCGCATCAATACCCGGCAGGATCCGCGTCGGACGCACGTTGGCATACTGGTCCAGGCCCTGGCAGATCTTCAGGCGCAAGCCCCAGAGCGTGATGTGATCCGGGATATGCGGATCGCCGGCGGAACCAAACAAAATCGCGTCCTTCCCATACAGCGCGTTCAGTCCGTCGTCCGGCATCATGCGTCCGTGCTGACGATAGTAGTCGCCACCCCAGTCGAAACTCTCGAACTCAAAGCTGAACTCACGGCTGCCGGCTGCCAGCGCCTGCATGACCTGCTGCCCGGCAGGAATCACTTCCTTGCCGATGCCATCGCCGGGAATCAGCGCGATTCGGTAAGTCTTCATCTTGGTCGGTCCCTTGTTGATCGCTCAATTCGCGAAAGCGCCAAATTATGCGCGAATCGTCCGGCGGTCTGGCGAGGCTCCCGAGCGGCATGCTCGGGCATGCACGCCTCAGTCGCCCAGAAAGCGCACCTTGTTACGCTCAACGTCGAAGGTGCTGCCGGCAGGCAGAATATGCATCCGGATGTCGCTGGCCCTGGCCATCGGACCTTCGTCGTCAACGACCCGTGCGAATCTGGCATCGAAGATCTTGACGTAGTACTTTCCCTGAACTTCCCAGATGCCATCCGGACGCACGATCAGCGCGGTCTGCTCATCAATGCCGACACCGAGCAGTTGCGGATGATCCAGGACCGCGCTGAGCAAGCGGTTATAGCGCGGACGCGTGTCGAAGTGCTGGTCAATGATCGCGCCCTTGATGAAATCGAAGCCCTTGGTCACTTCCTTCATGCCACGGCCGATATTGAACATCTCGACATCGCCTGGCGGCTGCTCGACGCGATAGCGGCCGGTCAACATCACACCCGACATCACCGCCGCACCAGCCGAGGTCCCTCCAATGACCGCACCTTCCTGATAGCGCCGGACGATCGCATCCAGCGCCGGGCTGTCAACCAGGATTCCCGATAAGCGCGACTGATCGCCGCCCAAAAACCAGAACCCGGTGAACTTCTCGAGTCGCTTCGCAGTGCTTGCAAAGCGCGCACCGCGCGCACTCATGTTGATCAACTCGACTTTCGCACCGAGCCGCTCAAGATCGGCGGTGACCTCACGGGCTTCCTCGTCGTTGTTGCGCAGCGCCATCGGCAGCAAGGCAATCCTGGCCTTGCCTGCCCCACCGGCCAATTCGACAAAACGACGATCAACATCAGGCGGTGTGTCGCCACCTCCGACGATGACCAAAGTCCCCTTTGGCTCGAGAAAGCCCTGGGCCGTCTGCGCCCAGCCGACGATCGCAACGAGTGCCAACCCCACCCCAAGCAACAGGGTGAGTGCGAATCGGGGCAGGACGGACGAGGAAATCCGGCTCATGGGTGACGGACTGCTACCAGCGTGCGCAAGCCAGCTCAGGCCTGACGCACTTGCACCGCGTAGCCGACGCCGCTTTCAATCACCTGGAAAAGCCGGTCAATGTTCGGATGCTTGCCCGGATTGGCACGAGCATCTGCGACGTGTTCGGCGAACAGATCGAGTCCTTCCTGCGCGGCGGCAGCATCGATCTTTCCATGACGCTGCGCCAGCGCCGCATAGACCGCCAGCGAACCAGCCTTGCCGGGCTTGTTCTCAATCGTGGCCACCGGGGAGCCGTTTGAATCGAGCAGGATCAATTCGGCCAGTCCGGTGACCGGCGGCAGGGTTTTCAGATTGTCTGCAAAAGCCATTCAAATACCTCACTGATTGTCATCCGCGAGCGGTCGGACGGAACGCATCGCGGGATTCAACACCCTGGCATACCGAGCCGGCTGCCAATTAAGTAGATCTGACCGTCCCTGAAACATCTTGCACTGACGAGGCTGTCGCAAGGACAACATCGCTAAATTCTGCACCACCCGGCGGTTCGCGGCGGCGATCACCAAGTCTCAATCCAAGGTCGCAACTCGGTCTCATGCGTCCAGGCGTCACGCGGCTGGCGGTGAATCTGCCAGTAGGTCTCTGCAATGTGATCGGGGTCGAGGATGCCGCCACGATCCCTGGTCGCGTAGCGCTCCGGAAAGTTGCCGCGAATGAATTCGGTATCAATCGCTCCGTCGATGATCGTGTGCGCAACGTGAATGCCCTTGGGCCACAGTTCACGGGCCATGCTCTGCGCCAGCGCGCGCAAGGCATGCTTGGCTCCGGCAAACGCCGCAAATCCCTCGCGTCCGCGCAAGCTGGCGGTGGCGCCAGTAAAGATGATCGTGCCACGGCCCCGTGGCAGCATCACTCGGGCGGCTTCACGTCCCATCAGGAAGCCTGCCAGGCAGCTCATCTCCCAGACTTTGCTGTAGACCCGAGTCGTGGTCTCGGTAATGCCAAAGCGCACATTGCCACCGACATTGAAAACCGCAACCTCGATCGGTGCGATCTCACGCTCGATGCGCTCGACGAGCGCAATCGTCTGCTCTTCACTTCTTGCATCGCAGCCAAATCCGTAGGCGGTGCCGCCTTCGCCGCGAATTTGTGCGAGCAAGGGCTCGAGGCGGTCAGCAGTGCGACGGGTGACGCAGGCAATGAATCCCTCGCGGGCAAACCGCCTTGCAATGGCGCCACCGGTGGCATCTCCTGCTCCGACGACAAGAATCGCTTTTTTACCCTGCTCCGACGACTGACTCATTGAACCCTCCTTGAGACTGCCCTGATCATGCTGATTTCAAGCAGATTATCCAATGCAAAGTTCTCCGCACGCCGAGCAATACTTGCAGACGCTGGACGCGCATCGCCATTGGTTATCATCCCAGCGTCACTTTGCAACAGGACATCTCCATGAACCCGTCAGCCAAGCAAGCCCCTGTTCTCGTTGCGGGTGGCGGTATCGGCGGTCTTGCGGCCGCGCTGGCTCTGGTACGCGAGGGCTTTCAGGTCAAAGTCCTCGAACAGGCCGCGCAGCTCGGCGAGATTGGCGCCGGCATTCAGCTCGGACCGAATGCGTTTGCCGCGTTCGATGCGCTCGGAATCGGTCCAATCGCCCGCAGTCGCGCGGTCTACATCGACGACATGGTGATGCATGACGCGATCGACGAATACCAGGTCGGCCGGATCCCCACTGGCGAAGCATTCCGGGCGCGTTTCGGCAACCCGTATGCGGTGATCCACCGCGCGGATGTGCATGGCTCACTGCTTGAAGGCGCGCAGGCAACCGGTCGAATCGAGATCGCGACCAGCGTTCAGGTCAAGTCCGTCGAGCAGGATGATCACAGCGTGACCGTCATTGACGCCAGTGGCACGCGGCATCAGGGTTCGTTCCTGATCGGAGCTGACGGCGTCAAATCCTCAGTCCGCGAGCAGTTCGTCGGCGACCCACCGCGGGTTTCTGGCCATGTGGTGTACCGGGCGGTTGTCGATAAGAAAGACTTTCCGAAGAATCTCGCTTGGAACGCTGCCAGTATCTGGGTCGGACCGAACTGCCATCTGGTGCATTACCCGCTGCGCGGCGGCGAACAGTACAACGTAGTCGTGACCTTCCACAGCCGCCACAAGGAAGAGTGGAGCGTGCGCGAGGGCAGTCGCGAGGAGGTCGAGAGCTATTTCCAGGGCATCTGCCTGAAGGCGCGGCAGCTGATCGATATGCCCAAGGACTGGAAGCGCTGGGCCACCGCTGACCGGGATCCGATCGCGCAATGGAACTACGGTCGCGTCACGCTGCTCGGCGATGCAGCGCATCCGCCTCTGCAATACCTCGCACAGGGTGCGTGCATGGCGATGGAAGACGCCGTCACGCTGGGTCAGGCGCTGCGGGTGAGCGACAAT
>JALRBB010000521.1 GCA_023257915.1 Quisquiliibacterium sp.
AGGCATTCATTCCCCCGAGCAGGTCGCGGGCTGGAAGGGTGTGGTCGATGCGGTTCACGCGAAAGGCGGACGGGTGTTCCTGCAGCTCTGGCATGTCGGCCGGATCTCGCATCGTTCGCACCAGCCCGGAGGCGGATTGCCGATCGCGCCGTCAGCGGTGGCCCCGGCGGGTCAGGTGCTGACCGCCGACTTTCAGCGTGCGCCGTTCGAGACGCCGCGCGCCATCGAGACCGGCGAGATTCCTGCAATCATCGAAGGCTATGCACAGGCGGCGCGCAACGCGATGCAGGCCGGCTTTGACGGTGTCGAGATTCATTCGGCCAACGGATACCTGCTGGAGCAGTTCATGCAGAGCCGAACCAACCAGCGGACCGACCAGTATGGTGGCTCGATCGAAAACCGTGTCCGGCTGCCGCTAGAAGTAACGCGCGCGGTTGTGGACGTCTGGGGTGCGGATCGGGTCGGCATTCGCCTCACGCCGTTCGGCATCGCCAACGACAGCGGTGAGCCAGATCCGATGCCCTTGTACAGCCACATCATCGGTGAACTCGACAAGATGAATCTGGCCTATCTGCACCTGATCGAACCGCGTGCCAGCGGCGCCGGCCAGCGTGAAGTCGACCATCAGGGAGTGCCTTCGGCGATCGAATTGTTCCGCCCGCTTTGGCGCAGCGTGATGATCGGCGCTGGCAATTTCCTGGGCGACAGCGCGGCGAAGGCGGTATCGGATGGACATGCGGATGCCATCGCATTCGGGCGTTACTTCATCAGCAACCCGGACCTGCCCGAGCGCATTCGTACCGGTTCCGCGCTAACCCCGTATAACCGGGCAACCTTCTACGGCGGCGGACCAGAGGGCTACATCGACTATCCGACCATGGGGCAGGCCTCGGCAGCTTGAGCGGGGGCGGTTTCGACCGGGGAGCCATCGAAGCAGATCGGTTTCCCGGTCGATGGAAATCGGAATTCCTGACCGGTTTACGGTCTTGTGGTCCATGGCCTGCGAATGGTTAGTCTGTGCCAAGATCCGGCAACATCACCCAGGAGGCTTGTCATGCAAATGTATAAATCCGCCCTGATTGGCTTGGTTGCTGTTGTTCTGGCGGCTTGCGGAAGCGATGGAGGCGAGGTCGATCGTGGTGGGCTGGTCGAAAAATTTGAACCGGCCCCACTGGCCAAGCTCAGCAGCGCTCAAATTGATGGGGCGACGGCTGCAAGCGGCCTGCAGGCGATCTCCGGGCTGGCGCGTTGCGATGTCGAATTCATCCCGATCGAGTACTACACCCTCGGTGCGCGCGGCGAATCCCGTCTCGATGCGCACACTCCAGTCAGTGCGTCCGGGGTGCTTCTGTTGCCCGCTGGCGCTTGCGCAGGGCAGGCGTATACCTTGGTTGCTTACGCAAAGGGTACGGATGTTCAAAAGCCGCGAACTCTGGCAAACCCGCAGGATTCCGAAACTTTCCTGCTAGCGGCGATGTACGCGGCTCAGGGCTATGCGGTGGTCGCGACCGATTATCTTGGCTACGCGAAATCCAACTATCCGTTCCATCCCTATCTGCATGCGGATTCACAAGCCAGCGCCGTCATCGATTCGATTCGTGCGGCTCGGGGTGCCGCCGCTCGGCTCGGAGTAAAACTATCGGGTAAGGTCATGCTCACCGGCTACTCTCAGGGCGGCCACGCATCGATGGCGGCGCATCGCGCGGCCGAACGTGATCTTTCCAAGGAGATCAATGTTGTCGCCGGCGCACATCTGGCTGGTCCGTACAACCTGTCCGGGTCGTACAAGTACTCGGATCCGAATAATCCGATAGCCGGGGTGCAGTTTTTCGTGCCGTTCATGATCACGGCCTACCAGAAGACCTACGGAAACGTGTATGCGGATCCCACGCAGGTGTTTAATGCGCCGTACGCAAGCTACATCGAATCGCTGTTACCGAGCCCGACCCTGAACTACACGACGCTGATCACCACCGGCGCGCTTCCCACCGGTACGCCCAAGCAGGCTCAGGATGCGATGTTCAACGCGGCATATCTGACTGACGTGCGGACCAATCCGTCCAATGCGTTTTATCTGAACGCTGCCAAAAACGACCTGATTGACTGGACGCCAAAAGCACCGACCTTGCTATGTGGTGGTGCTGGTGATCCGACGGTGCCGCCAGTCCTGCATCAAACGGTGATCAAAGCCGCCTTTGATGCAAAAAACCTCACAAACGTCGTGTCGGTTGATGTCGACCCCTACGTGCAGCAGTTGTTCGGCATCAACGGTGCGGCACCGACGGATCCGCTGACTCCGGAATTCGCCACCTATTACGGCAGCTATCACGGAACCTACGAACCGCCGTTGTGCCATGCACAGGCTCGTGGTTTCTTTGATCGCCTGAAGTAATCCCCGGGAATTCGCTGACATGACCAGCCAGGCGGTAGCTGCAATCGCCGCTGCCACCGCGCTGAATCTGCCGTTCGGCACGATCTACGCCTTCAGCGTCTTTTTGCGCCCGATGGAGGCGCTGCTTGGCATCGGGCGCACCCAGATGAGCATCGTGTTCGGCCTCGCGACGATCACGCTGACGCTGGGCATGAATCTCGCGCCCTGGCTGTACCGTCGCCTCTCGTCCTGGAATTCGGTGCTGATTGCCGGAGCGATCAGCGCGCTCGGGCTGTGGCTGGCGGCGGCGGCCACCAGCTTTACCGAGTTGCTGATCGGGTACGGCCTGATGTTCGGCATCGGAGGCGGTGTCGGATTCATTGTTGTGCAGCAGGGCGTGAACCAGACGGTGCTCAGGCGTCGGGGTCTGGCGAACGGCTATGTGATCGCGCTGTATCCGCTGGGTGCGATGATCGGTGCGCCACTCTTTGGCTGGGCGATCGGTGTCTGGGGGCTGCGGGCCACGTTGGCGGCCCTGGGCGTCACGATCCTGCTGGCAAGCTTGTTGGCCGCCAGCCTGATCAAAAAGACCGGGGTGCACACCAACAGGCTGGAGGAGGCCGAGCAGGGTGATGGCGACAGGCAATGGGGTGTCTTCCTGCGTCTGTTTGCAGTCTTTTTTCTGGCTGCTGCGGCCGGGCTCACCGTGATGAGTCAGGCTGCCGGCATCATCCAGGCCTATGGCGGCCGAACCGCACTTGCGCTGGGCGCCACCACCTTGATCACTGCGGCGGTCGCGGCCGCCCGGATCTGCGGCGGCTGGCTGGTGGATCGTTTTCCGGTACCGGCCGTAGCCAGTGCGGCCCACCTGTGGTCACTGGCTGGCGCCTTGCTGCTGACCGCGATTCCCGGACCCTTGGTGGCGGTGCCGGCACTGGCGATGATCGGCATGGGCTACGGGCTGATTTCCGGCATGACGGCGGCGGCGATCGGCAGCTACTGGCGTGCCGATGACTTCGGTCGGGTCGCTGGTCGGATGTACATCGCCTGGTGCGTCGCGGCGGTCAGCCTGCCGGTGCTGGCTGGCTGGATCTTTGACCGTACGCAGGGATACGGGGTCACCGTGATGATTGCCGCAGTCGGCAACGTCCTCGGGGCCTGGCTCGCACGCGGACTGCCTCGGCCTGAGGCGCGCGCAGCCTGAGTCTGAGCGATCCTGAGCAAGCGATTTTCAGGAGTGTGAATGCAGGCGATCGAGGCAGTGATCTGGGATTTCGGCGGTGTGATTTCGGCAAGCCCTTTCGAGGCGTTTGCCGCGTACGAGCGCACCCGCGGACTGCCTCATGGCTTTCTTCGTTCGGTCAATACGCACAATCCAATGAACAACGCCTGGGCCCGCCTGGAGCGCAACGAGTGCGGGCCGCGCGAGTTCGACTTGCTGTTTGCCGCCGAGAGCGCGGCGCTCGGCCATGAAGTGCGCGGCGCCGATGTGCTCGCGCTGCTCGACGGGGCGATCAGGCCCGAAATGCTCGAGGCCTTGCGCAGGATTCGTACACGGCTTAAAACCGGCTGTATCACCAACAATTTCGCCCTCGAGGCCGACGGCGCTCCGCGCGCCAGCGACAAGTCGGCGATCATGGTCTTGTTCGATCATGTGATCGAGAGCGCCAAAGCCGGCGTGCGCAAGCCCGATCCGCGCATCTACCGGATGATGACCGAGGCACTGGGCGTGCGTCCTGAGGCCTGCGTCTATCTCGATGACCTTGGCATCAACCTGAAACCCGCGCGCGAGCTTGGCATGCGTACGATCAAGGTTGGCGATCCCGCGCCGGCGCTGGTCGAACTGCAGACGATGCTGGGCTTCGCGCTGTCCGATTGATTGCACCCCGAAACCCTTTGACAAGGAAAAGCCATGCTGTTCGATGTCCGCACCTACACCTGCAAGCCGGGATTCATCGCGCGCCATCTGGCGCTGTACAAGGAAAAAGGGCTCGCGCCGCAGAGTCGGATCCTGGGCGCACCCTTCGCATTCATGACCACCGAGACCGGTGACGTGAATCAGTATGTGCACATCTGGCTGTACCAGGACGCGGCCGATCGTGAACGGCGTCGCACGGCGCTTTGGGCGGATCCGGAGTGGCTGGCCTATGTCGCCGAAAGCGGCAAGCTCGGTGCGCTGGAAAAGCAGGAGAACCGGCTGATGAAGCCCACCGATTTCTGTATGCCAGGGCGGTGATCGCAATGCGTCCGAATGCGATCAAGGCTCAGGTGCTGGCTGGCGAGGTCGTCACCGGAGCGATGGTGTTTGAATTTTTCTCGCCCGGAATGTCCACGATTCTCGCCAACGCCGGATGCCGCTACGTGTTCTACGACATGGAGCACACCGGGCTTGGGTTCGAGACGCTCAAATGGCTGTTTGCCAGTTGCCGCGGGCTTCCGATCGAGCCGATGGTCAGGGTGCCGCGCGGCGAATATGCATTTCTGGCTCGGGCGCTGGACATCGGTGCGCGCGGCGTGATGATTCCGATGGTCGAGACTGCCGAACAGGCGCGCGAGATCGTCGCCTGCTGTCGCTATCCTGGCGTCGGCCGCCGTGGTGCGGCATTCGGATTTGCGCAGGACGACTACCTGGGCGGCGATGTGGGTGACAAGATGCGGATCGCCAACGATCGCACGCTGATCGTCGCGCAGATCGAGACTGCGCTCGGCCTGGACAACGTCGAGCAGATCGCGGCGGTGGACGGCATCGACGTACTGTGGATCGGCCACTTTGATCTGTCCAATTTCATGGGCATTCCCGGGCGTTTCGACGATCCGCGCTTCGAGGACGCGATGCGCCGCATCGCGGATGCCGCGTGCCGGCACGGCAAGGCCGCCGGCATCATGGCCAGCAATCGCGCCTGGATTGACCGTGCCAGACAGATGAACTACACGATGATCGCCGCAGGCACTGACATGGGGCTGTTCGGCTCTGCCCTCGGCGAACTGGTTTCGCATGCCAACGACAGTCGAGGCGCATGATGAGCAACAGTGACAAGTTCAAGGTCGGCCTGACGCGTGATCTTCTGACGCCAGCCGGTGAGCCTTCCTTCGGGGCGGCAGCGCTCCAGGTGTTGAACGCCAATCCGGCGATCGACTGGGAGTACCTTCCCGAGTCGGTTTCGCGGATCACGCCGGACATCATGGCCCGCTACGACGGGCTGTACGTCAATTCACCGGTCGTCGATGCGAGCGCGGTCGCGCGGGACGATTGCCGGGTTCGGATCGTGGCGCGTCATGGAGTTGGCTTCGACTCGGTCGACGTCAAGGCACTTGCAGCACGTGGCATCCTCACCACCAATACACCAGTTGCGGTGCGCCGTCCGGTCGCGGTCGCTGCGCTGACCCAGATCTTCGCGCTGGCGGGCCGACTGTTTGCCAAGGACCGGATCACCCGGCAAGACCGCTGGAACGAGCGCACCGGTCACATGGGCCTGGGCCTGACGACCCGCACGCTAGGCGTTGTCGGTGCCGGAGGCATTGGCAGGGAGTTCCTGGCGCTTGCGCGGCCGTTCGGCTGGAAGATGCTGGCTTGTGATCCGTTCGTCGACGCGGCAAGCCTCGACGCGCTCGGTGCGCAGTCAGTGTCGCTTGAACAGTTGCTGGCGCAGTCGGATTTCGTCGTGATGATGACAGTGCTCGATGCGCGCACCCGGCATCTGATCGGGCCCGCGCAGCTCGCGCTGATGAAGCCCCAGGCCTATCTGGTCAACATTGCGCGCGGTCCGGTCGTCGACGAGCTCGCACTGATCGATGCGCTGCGTACCGGCCGTATCGCGGGGGCGGCTCTTGACGTGTTCGAGCAGGAACCGGTGGCACCCGACAATCCGCTGTTGTCGATGGACAACGTGATCCTGACGCCGCATGCGCTGTGCTGGACCGACGAATGCTTCGATGCGATCGCTCGCGAGGGGCTTGGCTGCATCGTCGATTTTTCACTCGGTCGCCGGCCGGCGTCGGTGGTGCCTGCGCCAGCCTGATGGTCGCTGGTGCGCGGCTGCCGCTCCCTGGGTCGGCGGCTGCCGCGCCGCTCAGTGCTCCAGCCTTGCCAGCAGATCCGGGCCGAGTTCCGACACCTTTGAGACGCCGAGCAGGCCCATCGTCCGGTCGATCTCTGCCCGCAGCAGCTCGAGCACCCGGCGCACGCCCGGTTCGCCGGCGACTGCCAGGCCCCATAACTGCGGGCGTCCGATCAGTCCTGCATTGGCGCCCAGCGCCAGAGCCTTGACCAGGTCTGCACCGCGCCGGATGCCGCCGTCGATCATCACGGTCATGTCGGGACGCAGTGTGCGCGCCGCCTCAATGACCGCCGGCAGCGCCTCGATGCTGCTCAATGCGCCGTCCAGCTGGCGGCCGCCGTGGTTTGAGACGATCAGCCCGTCGACCCCGAGCGCCGCAGCCTGGCGGGCCTCCTGGGGATGCAGCACACCCTTGAGCAAGAGCGGGCCGTGCCAACGCTCGCGCAACTCGCGGACATCGTCCCAGTTCAGACCCGGATCCAGCAGGCCGGCCATGCGTCCCGCAAGCGCAGTAAGCTCCTCGCGCGAGCCTTCGCGCTGGTAGCTGCCCATCGTCAGGCGGGGCAGTGCCGTGCGCATGCGCCATAGCCAGGGCAGCCGTGTACCCATCGCCAGCAACTGCGCCAGCGTGAAGCGCGGCGGAATGCCAAACCCGTTGCGCACGTCCCGTTCGCGGTTGCCGAGTAGCTGGTTGTCGACCGTCAGCACCAGCGCGTCGTAGCCGCTGGCGGCGGCGCGGTCGGTGAACTCGCGGGTAAGCCCGCGGTCGCGATAGACGAAAACCTGCATCCAGCGCGGATGCGTGTTCAGCGCAGCGAGTTGCTCGATCGTGCACACCGAGCCATGGCTCAGGCAGTACGCGGTGCCGGCTGCTGCCGCGGCTCGCGCCGAGCATAACTCGCCATCGGGCCAGAACAGACCGGCCAGCCCGGTCGGACCAATCATCAACGGCATCGACAGTGTCTTGCCGAACAGCGTGACCGACAGGTCGCGGGTTGCGGGGCCCTGTAACGGACGCGGCAGCAGTGCCCAGCGCTCAAAGGCACTCTCGTTACGCCGTAGCGTCCATTCGTCCTCGGCCGCACCGTCTGCGAAATCGAAGACCGGGCGTGGCAGCCGGTCTTGTGCGATGCGCCGCATCGACGCGATGTTGTAAGCCTTGCGATGCCAGTCGGGAACTCGTTGCATGCTGAACCTGTCTTTCGTCAGAAATTGCACGCATGGGGCGGAAACGGCCTCGAGGTGACCGGTGTCTGCGCCTCGACGCGGCGAGTGCGTATCGATAGCATGACGCACGCAATCACCGCAATCAGGAGAATCCATTGATCGAGAACGCCCCGAAAATTCGTATCGCTGCGGAAATGCGTCGCCCGTCGCAAGCCCAGCTCGACGCGTTGCGCGATGTGCCGACCGGCTTTGTGGTCGACGCACTAGGCGGCGGCAACACGATGGATTACCGGATCAAGCCAGTGATCGCCGAGCAGAGCGTGATCTGCGGCGTGGCCATCACCTGCGATGCCGGACCGGCGGACAACCTCGCGGTGTTCGCATCGCTGGAGCATCTGCAGCCGGGAGATGTGATCGTTGCCGCCACCGCCGGACACACTGGCTGTGCTGTGACTGGCGACTTGTTGCTTGGCATGGCCCGTAACTGTGGGGCCAGCGGCTTCGTCACCGATGGCTGCGTGCGTGATATCCCGGGCATTCGGGGCGTCGGCCTGCCATGCTTCGCGCTGGGCGTCACGCCCAACACACCGGCCAAGGAAGGGCCTGGCACCGTCGGCTTCCCGGTGGTGTGCGCCGGCGCTGCGGTGCGCACCGGCGACATTGTGATCGGTGACCAGGATGGCGTCGTCGTTGTGCCGTTCGAGCGTATCGACGAGGTGATCGTGCGGCTCGAGAAGGTGCGCGCCGCCGAGGCCGAGCTCGAGGCCAAGGTCAAGGCCGGGCTGCGTGTGCCACCGTTCATGCAACGCTGAAAGTTCGTTCAAATCCTTCCGGAGCCGGCATGGCCACGATTACCTACCTGACCACGATCCATTTCGATTTCGGCGCGCTTGCCTTGCTTCCTGGCGAATTGAAACGCCTCGGGGTCGCCTGCCCGCTGGTAGTGACCGATCGCGGGGTCGCATCCGCCGGGTTGCTGGCCAGAGTCCTCGAGGCGATCGGCTCCGGTTTTGACGCCCAGGTCTGGGACGGCACGCCCGCCAATCCGACCGAGGACGCGGTGATGGCCGCCGCGCAGGTCTATCGCGATCGCGGTTGCGATGGGCTGGTTGCGGTCGGTGGAGGCTCATCGATCGACCTGGCCAAGGCGGTCGGGCTGATCGCGACCCATTCGGAGCCGCTGATGCAGTACGCCGCGGTCGAGGGCGGGGTTGCACGGATCACGTCCCGAGTCGCGCCGCTGATCGCGGTGCCGACGACTGCCGGGACCGGCAGCGAAGTCGGTCGCGGCAGCGTGATCGTGATGCGTGATGGCCGCAAGCTAGGTCTGCTCAGCCCGAACCTGCTGCCCAAGGTCGCGCTTTGCGATCCCGAGCTGACTCTGGGCCTGCC
>JALRBB010000026.1 GCA_023257915.1 Quisquiliibacterium sp.
ATCCACTGGATGGTCCAACGAAAAAGGCAGTAGTGCAACAAGCACCAGAAGTATTGCCTCTAGTTCAGTTGGAACAATCTGCGAGTCCTGCGGTAGCGCCGGAGCCTGTGACTGCGGTTGCTCAGGAACCAGCACCAGCGCCGGTACCGACAACTGAACCTCGGTCGAAAGCGGCGAGTCCGGAACCCTTGAAGCCCACTGTGGAACCCGCCAAACCCGCTGCCGAACCGCCCAAGCCCATCGCCGAACCGGTCAAACCAGTCACAGAACCTGCGAAAACCGCCCAAGCGTCCGCGCAGATCAGCAACCCCAAAACCACCGAAGTGCGGTCCGCCTCCGAAGCCGCGGCCAAGCCCTCCGTGGCGCCGGCTGCGTCGGCTCCGCCGAAGCCGGCTACCCAGCCTGCATCTGATCTTGCCAAGCGACTTGGCGATCCGGCCGCAGCCGCGCAGTGGATGCGCGAACTGGCCCCTGGTTCCTTCGTCATCTGGCACGCGGTCTTTCCTGGCTACGATGCTGCGCTGGCGTATCGCAAGAGCCATCGCGTGCTGGAGCGCAGCGTCATCGTCTCCACTTGGCGCAGTGGTCAGAACGGCCCGTTGTTTGCAGTCATTTCGGCGCCATTTGCTTCGGCCGCTCAGGCCTACGCAGCGCTCAAGTCCGACACCTATCCGCAAGGCAATTGGGTGCGCCCCGCGCGGGACGTCCAGGCGGAACTGACCGCGCCGAACGCCGGCGAAAGGAGAAGTTGATGGCCAAATCCAAAGTCGTACGCCAGGAAAAGGCTCATCAGGTCAAGGTTCGGGAGGGCAGCAACATCGCCCAGAGCCGGCCTGCCCCCAAGACTGGTCCCGCCGAGAAAGCTGCGACGAGCCGACCGAAGCCGCAGACTTCTGCGACCTCTGGCGCCCCCCGCCGGGCGCCTGTCCTGACTCCGCGACCCACCTCAGTCAGACCGACCCTCGCCTCAAACCCGAAGCCCCCCCAACCGGAGGCCAAGCCCGCTGTCAGACCATCACCTGAGTCCAAAGCTAAGGAGCTTTGGGCGCCCGACGAAACGGTTCTGCAACGACTGACAGATCTGCGAAAACGCAACGCCCAGCTGGCCAAACAGCTCGATCGATTAAGCGCATCGACCTCGCGCAGCGGAGATGACCATGAGTGACAACACCCCGAACACCAAACCAAACGCCGCAGAGCCGAGCGTCGACGGCAACCCGGAGCAAACCGACAGCGTCGAACCGAACAGCACCGAAGCGCAGGCCGATACAAGCGGAACGCCAGAGGCCGTCTTCAAACCGGCCGATCCTGCGCCCCAGATCCAGGCGGACCCGGCCGCCGCTGATGGCGACGAGTCGACAGCGCAGGCGCAAACCGCCCCGACCGCGGTCGACCAGCGCGCCTACGAGCAATATCAGGTGCTCGCGACAACCGTGCTGGAATCCGCCGAAAACGCTACCCGCTCGGCTCAGGCGGCAGCCGATGCATCGCGCGATCTGCGCCAGACCAGCAAGACCGTCATGGAACTGGGCCAGGCCAATCACAAGCGCAACCAGATCATGCTGGCGGCCGCGGGCGGTTTCATGCTGCTAAGCCTGATCTTTTTCATGATCATGGGCGTTCGCATGATCAGCCGCATCAACCAGCTCGACGCGATGGTGCTGGCGGTGGGCAAGCGCGCGGTGGAACTGAGCGCCAGTCTGGAGTCGCTGAGCAGTGTTCAGCAGTCGATGGAGAATCTCGCGGGCAAGCAAAACGAGCTAAAGAGAGCCCAGGCGGAGTTCGAGTCACGCATCGAAAATTCGCTGAAGCAGTCGGAATCGATCGCACAAAAGGTGCCGCAGGAAACTGCCAAGCAGGTCGCCGCCTCGAGCGGAACGATGCTCAAGCAGGTTCAGGACATCAATCAGCGCCTCTCGTCGCAAACCAGCGCGGTGCAAAAACTCGGCTCTGAGATCAACGCCCTGAAAACCGCGACCGCCAATGTCGACACGCTCAAGCGCGACGTCGAGGCGCTGATCACGCTGCAACGCGAGCGCTACCTCGAGACCGTGCAAAAAACCAATCAGTCGCAGCAGCGCGAACGCGCGGTTCAGTACCCTCGCAGAGACGGCAAACCGCTCGAGGCTACGCCCCGTCAACAATGATTTCGATGCGGCGGTTGCGGCTGCGGCCCTCCGCCGAGTTGTTACTCTCCAGCGGCTTGGTGTCGGCGAAACCCGACACGCTCATCCGACCAGGTGCCATCCCGCCATTGGAGGCCATGTAATCAGCGACCGCGCCGGCACGCGCGCCTGACAGGTCCCAGTTCGAGCGGAAGCGCTCGTTGTAAACCACTGGCACATTGTCAGTGTGCCCTTCGATGAATACCCGTCCCTTGCTGGCGCCGACAGTCTTGGCAACCTGCCCCAGCAGCGTCATGAACTCTGGCTGCAGATCGGCGCTGCCCGATCTGAACGAGCCTTGCTCTGCCAGACGAATGATGACCTTTGCGCCGTCGCGCATAACCTCAGCCTTGCCCGCCTGAATCTCCTTGGCGAGCTCTTGGCGGATGCGCTGCAACTCAGCGTCTGCAGCGGCCTTGTCCACACCGCCACCCGAGCCAGCACCAGCCTTGCCGGGACGCGTGTCGCGAACCTCGATCGAGGCCTGCACCTTGGCCTGCACGTCGGCAACCTTGGCAAAAAACTCGATCTCACCTTGTGCAACAGTACCCGCCTGCTGGGCTCCCCGAGCGCTGGCACCCGCCGACGCCGAACCCTCGTTGGCCGAACCGCCAGCCGCAGCGCCGGTCGCCGCGGCCCCCGCCATCTGCGCGCCGGACGATGCGGCGCCGCCAGTTTGCCCACCAGATGGACTGGCCCCGCCCTGACGCTGCCCGGCGTTACCCTGAGCGCCACCAGTGGGGGTTGCGGTCATCTCGACCACGACTTTGCCGGATTCAAGCCTGACCTCGGCTTCCCCTCGACGAATTTCCTGCGCCAACGCCTCTTTGGTCGCCTCCAGCGCCTCGGCGGCCTTCGGCGCGACGTCGGTTTTCAGCTCGACCTCTTCCTTGCGATCATCGGTCGTTTCCTGGCGAATGGTGTTCACCGGAGTCGGTTGCGCCACCGAGGGAGAAAAATGTTGAGCAATCAGGCTTTGTGCCTTCGGCGACTCCACCACCGGGATGAGCCGCTGCACGCCAAAGGAATTTTTCATCGAGCCGTTGATCTGCTTGAACTTCGGCACGTTCATCTCGGCGAACGACAAGATCAGCACGAAGAACGCCATCAGCAGAGTTGCCATATCGGCAAAAGTGGCCATCCAGGCAGGTGCACCCGCCTTACAGGGAGGGCAATCCTCACACTTCGGGCAATCATCCGGCCCGAATGGCTTTTCCACCTTAGCCGGTGCAGCCTCGACCTCGGCCTCAGCCGGCTTTGGCGCGTCTTTGACTTCCTCGTCAGCCATCTCGTTCTTCCAGCTCAGGAGGCCGCGGCTTCAAGCTTGGCACGCGCCTTCGGACTGACGAACGGCATCAGCAGATCCGGCAGCATCCTGGGGTTACCACCAGACTGGATGAACATCACGCCCTCAATGATCAGTTGATGATTCAGCGATTCTGCGGTGTCCAGCTTGGCAAGCTTCTGGTTCAGCGGAATGCACATCACATTGGCGATCACCGCGCCGTACAGCGTCGTGAGCAAAGCCACCGCCATCGCCGGTCCGATCGATTTCGGATCACTCATGTTGCCCAGCATCTGCACCAGACCGATCAAAGTTCCGATCATGCCCATCGCCGGTGCGATGTCCTGCGCCGAGGCGATAAAGGTCATCCCGTCGCTGTTGCGCTGCTGAATCATCTGCATCTCTCGCTCAAGCGTGCTCTTGATCATCGACGGGTCAGTGCCGTCAACCAGCATGCGCACGCCCTTGGCCAGGAAGGCATTGGGAATTTCCTGTCCCTCCAGCGCGATGTCTACCGCCTGCACGACCAGGACGACGAGCGCCGGCGGCGCGGGAGCGCGGCGACAGGCGGCGACCC
>JALRBB010000081.1 GCA_023257915.1 Quisquiliibacterium sp.
TTGGGCATCAGCTGCACGTCACCAACGATCTGTACCGGCGCCACCGAGCCGGTCGGCAGTGCTGTAACGATCTCGACCGCCGACAGCTTGGCCAGCGCCTGCAGGTAGGGCGCGATGCCGGTGAGCAGTGCCACGTCGCCCGCGGCGACCAGCGGCAGCTTTTGCGCCGGCGAGATACCCATTTCGCCGCGCAGCGCACGACAGGCGTCGACCATGGCCTTTAGTTTGCCGACCCAGTCGATTGCCTTGTCATCGATCTTGTTGGGTTCAGCCTGCGGGAAGCGCTGAGTCATGATCGAGTGCGCGCGCTGTGACAAGGCGGTATCCAGTTCGGCTTCCCGCAGCTTTTGCACGCCGCGCTCACCGTATCGCTGCGCCAGTGGCGCGACCTTCTGCCAGAGCTCTTCGGTGATGAACGGCATGATCGGATGCGCCAGGCGCAGCGCCGCTTCGAGGGTACGGATCAGCGTGCGACGGGTGCCGCGCGCCGCGGCTTCGTCACCGCCTTGCAACTGCACCTTGGCGAGCTCCAGATACCAGTCGCAGTATTCGTTCCAGATGAATTCGTAGATCGCGCGGGCAGCCAGATCGAAACGGTATTCGGCGAACTGCCTGTCCACGTCCTGCGTCACGCGCTGCAGCTCGCTGCTGATCCAGCGATCGGCTTGCGAGAAGTGCATGTAACCGCCGGGTACGCACTGGTCTGCGGTGTGCGGCATGAAGCCCATATCGTCCGGGCCCTTGCCCTCGCAGTTCATCAGCACGAAGCGGGTTGCGTTCCACAGCTTGTTGCAGAAGTTGCGGTAGCCCTCGCAGCGGTTCAGGTCGAAATTGATGTTGCGTCCCGGGCTGGCCAGCGATGCGAAGGTAAAGCGCAGCGCGTCGGCGCCGAAGGCCGGGATGCCATCCGGAAACTCCTTGCGGGTTCGCTTGGCGATGGACTCGGCTTGTTTCGGATTCATCAGCCCGGTGGTGCGCTTGTCCAGCAAGGCCTGCAACTCGATGCCATCGATCAGATCGATCGGATCGAGCGTGTTGCCCTTGCTCTTGGACATCTTCTGGCCTTCGGCGTCGCGCACCAGTGCATGCACGTACACGTCGCGAAAGGGCACGGTGCCGGTGAAGTGCGTGGTCATCATGACCATGCGCGCGACCCAGAAAAAGATGATGTCAAAGCCGGTGACCAGCACCGACGAGGGCAGGAACTGCGCGAGTTCGGCGCGCAGGTTCGGCAGCTCGCCGTCGAACACACGCTGCGGATCGACCAGCGACGAAAACGGCACCAGCGCCGACGAAAACCAGGTATCGAGCACGTCTTCATCGCGGACCAAGGCGCCCTCGTAGCCGGCGGCGCGGGCCTTTGCGATCGCATCTTCCTGGCTACGGGCGACGAACACCGTGCCGTCATGCACCGGCCGGCCATCCTGGTCGGCCTTGTACCAGGCCGGGATCTGGTGACCCCACCAGAGCTGACGCGAGATGCACCAGTCCTGGATGTTCTCGAGCCAGTGGTTATAGGTGGAGGTCCAGTTCTCGGGGACAAAGCGGATCGATCCGTCGGCGACCACGTCGAGCGATTTTTGCGCAATGCTCTTGCCGGGGAACCGTGTTCCCTCGGGGGCGGGCTTGCTCATCGCAACGAACCACTGGTCGGTGAGCATCGGCTCGATCACCGCATTGGTGCGATCGCCGCGCGGCACCATTAGCTTGTGCGGCTTGACCGAGTCGAGCAGACCGAGTTGCTCCAGGTCCGCGACGATCATCTTGCGGGCCTCGAAGCGGTCCTGGCCCTGATAGCGTGGCGGCGCGTTGTCGTTGATGTTGCCTTCAAGCGTCAGCACGCAGATCATCGGCAGCGAATGACGCTGGCCGACCGCGTAGTCGTTGAAGTCATGCGCCGGGGTCACCTTGACCACACCGGTACCGAACTCGCGATCGACATAGGCGTCTGCGATGACCGGGATTTCGCGCCACGAGGAGGCCTGCAGCGGATCGTCGCCGGTCAGCGGCAGGCGCACTGTCTTGCCGATCAGGTGCGCGTAACGCTCGTCTTCCGGATGCACCATCACCGCGGTGTCGCCGAGCATCGTCTCGGGGCGGGTTGTAGCGACGGTCAGATGCCCGGAGCCATCAGAGAGCGGATAGCGGATATGCCACAGGCTGCCGTCTTCCTCCTCGCTGACGACCTCCAGATCGGAGACTGCGGTCAGCAGCTTCGGATCCCAGTTCACCAGCCGCTGGCCACGATAGATCAGCCCTTGCTCGTAGAGCCGCACAAACACTTCCTTGACGACCTCGGACAGCTTCGGGTCCATCGTGAAGTATTCCAACGACCAGTCGGTGGAGGCGCCAAGGCGGCGCATCTGACGCGTGATCGTCGAGCCGGACTCCTGCTTCCATTCCCAGACCCGGTCCAGGAATGCCGCGCGGCCCATGTCGTGGCGCGATTTACCGGCGGCATCGAGCTGCCGCTCGACAACGATCTGCGTGGCGATGCCGGCATGATCGGTACCCGGCAGCCACAGCGTGTTGTCGCCGCGCATCCGGTGCCAGCGGGTCAGCGCGTCCATGATCGTCTGGTTGAACGCATGCCCCATGTGCAGCGTTCCGGTGACGTTGGGCGGCGGCAGCTGGATGCAGAAGGCTGGCGCCTCGGCGGTCTGGCCGGCATCGAAGTAACCGCGGGACTCCCACAGCGGGTACCAGCTTGCCTCGATGCCATGCGGCTCGAAGCTCTTGGCGAGCGCATTTTGCTCGCTCGCGGACGAGGGACTGTTCATTGTTGGTAAGTGCTTGATTGAGCGGCGAATTATATCGGCTGGCCGTCGCGCCGAAGCGGCTCAGGAGTCCAGGCTAGAGTCCGGGCGATCTTGACGCTGGGTGAGTTCCTTGCGCAGTCGCGCGATTTCATCGGCGACTGCACGCGCAACCAGGTCGCGGGTCTGTTGCGAAAGCGCGGTGTACAGATCATTGGCCATCTGCTCGGCAGAGCGTTCCAGCATCACGCGCAGCGTCGCGCGCAATTGCGCACCGAAGATCGCGTCGGCCTGGCGACCGATTCCGGCAGTCAGGTTGTCGCGCAGGCGTTGCGCGAGCGCATCCAGGTCGGCATCGGACAGCGATGCAGGCACCGGCGTGTCGGCTAGCACCGGAGCTTGCAGGATCTCGGTCAGGGTCGGAATCGACTCATCGTCCTGAACCCCGGGCGGAAGCTCGGCCGACGGCTTGTTGGGGTCGTCTGGATTGCTCATGCGTTGGCCAGGTCGTGGCTGGTGAGAGCGTAGCCGCGATCCTTGTAAAAACGCCAGCGCTCCCGGGCCTGGGCGCGGTCCTGCTCGTCAGAGCCGACCACTTCGATCAGTCGCTCAAAGCGGCTAAAGAATGCCGGCATGTCGCAGGAGAGATTGACCAGCAAATCAATATGCGGCGTGTCGCAAGCCTCGCTGCACAGCAGCACCGGGGTCTGCGGTGCCAGTGGGTCTGAGGCCTGGACATGCGGGATGAAGTCCAGCGCCGAGAAGGTCCACAGGGTTTGATCGAACTGCTCGATCATCTCCGGGGTGGTATGCACAAGCACGCGCTGGCCGCTGCGATAGATCTTGCGCACCAGGCGCGATCCGTACTGCAGCTTGTCCGGCGCGTTGAAGTGAAAGTCTACCCGGGTCATGCCTGTGTCTGGCCGCTTAAGCGCCGGCGCGACCGATCAGAAAGCC
>JALRBB010000312.1 GCA_023257915.1 Quisquiliibacterium sp.
CCCTGGGCGCTGTGCTGGCCTGGACAGCCGGCAGCCTCAGCCTGTCCGGCGTGCTGCGCCAACCCGTCATGCAAACCTTAAGGCAAGCGGCAGAGTGAGACAGGGATACCCGCATTCGCGGGTATGACAAGCCATGTGATCAATTGGGGTCAGATCCCATTTTTATGCGTGCCTGATGTTCTCTGTGGGAGGCCGCCCCTGCGGCCGAATGTTTGAAGTAGCTCCGGCGTTCATTCGCGAGCAGGTGCTCGCTCCCACACAAGACCGGTCCCTTTTACAAATGATCGCTCGCTCCCACACAAAAGCTTGAACACCGCTTCCTGCAAAATACCTACCATGCAAATCGAAGACAAACCCCCGTTTGATACCCCGTTCGAGTGGATCGGAGGGGAAGCCCGCGTCAAGGCCTTGGCCGAGCGCTTTTATGACCTCATGGACATTGAGCCCGGCTACAAAGAGCTGCGAGCCGCTCACGGCAGCACCTTGCAAGACGCACGCGACAAACTGTTCTGGTTCTTGTGCGGCTGGCTCGGCGGGCCGGAGCATTACACCGAGCGCTTTGGCAACCGTCTTGATCGGCACGACTCCGTCGTCAGCCAGCGCGCGCAGCGCCGAGAGCACGACGAAATACCGGTTCACCTCGAAATGCTCGCGTAGCTTCGCGCGAAAATCCGAACGGCCGAAACCGTCAGTGCCAAGCACCCGATAGTCACGCCCCTTGGGCATGAACGGCCGGATCTGGTCGGCGTACAACTTCATGTAGTCGGTTGACGCGATCACCGGGCCGGCATGCGACTCCAGTTGCTGCGCGACGAAGGGCTTGCGAGGCTTGTCGCCAGGGTGCAACAGGTTCCAGCGATCGCAGTCCATGCCGTCGCGACGCAGCTCAGTGAAACTGGTCACGCTCCAGATATCGGCTGAAACCCCCCAGTCCTTCTCGAGCAGTTCGGCCGCCGCCTCCACTTCGCGCAGGATGGTGCCCGAGCCGAGCAACTGCACCCGCTGGCTATTGGGCGCACCCTGGCGCAGCAGGTAGATCCCACGAACGATGCCCTCCTCGTCACCCGGCTTCAATCCGGGATGCGGGTAGTTCTCGTTCATGACCGTCAGGTAATAAAACACGTTTTCCTGGCGCTCGACCATGCGCTTCAGACCGTCATGAATGATCACCGCGAGTTCGTGCGCGTAGGTGGGATCGTAGGAGACGCAGTTCGGAATGGTGGCCGACAGAATGTGGCTGTGCCCGTCCTCATGCTGAAGTCCTTCGCCATTGAGCGTGGTACGTCCGGCCGTGGCGCCGAGCAGGAAGCCGCGTGCCTGCATGTCTCCGGCCGCCCAGGCCAAGTCGCCGACGCGCTGAAATCCGAACATCGAGTAATAGATGTAGAACGGAATCATGACGCGATCATTGGTGGCATAGGAGGTTGCAGCCGCGATCCAGGAACTGAACGCCCCAGCCTCGTTGATGCCCTCCTCGAGAATCTGCCCTTTGGCGTCTTCCCGGTAGTACATCACCTGATCCTTGTCGATCGGCGTGTACTTCTGTCCCTCAGGCGCATAGATGCCGAGTTGGCGGAACATGCCTTCCATGCCGAAGGTACGCGCCTCATCAGGAACGATCGGCACGATGCGCTGACCAAGGCTCTTGTCACGCAGCAGCGCAGTCAGTGTGCGCACGAATGCCTGTGTTGTGGAGATCTCACGCCCCTCGGCGGTCGGCTCCAGCACAGCCTTCAGAGAATCGAGTTCCGGCACCGTGAGGGTCTCGACGGAGGTGCGCCTGCGTTGCGGCAAGAAACCACCAAGCGCCTGACGTCGCTCGAGCATGTACTGCATCTCAGGCGAATCCTCGGGAGGACGATAAAACGGGACTTCCTCGAGTTTGTCGTCCGGAATCGGGATGGCGAACCGGTCGCGAAACTCGCGGATCGCGCCGATCTCCAGCTTTTTGAGCTGATGGGTCGGGTTCTTGGCCTGACCGGCTGAACCGAGTCCGTACCCCTTGACGGTCTTGGCCAGGATCACCGTCGGCTGCCCCTGGTGCCTGACTGCCGCAGCAAACGCCGCATACACCTTGTGCGGGTCATGGCCACCGCGGTTCAGTCGCCAGATATCCTCGTCGGTCATGCGCGAGACCATCTCGAGCAGCTTCGGGTGCTTGCCGAAGAAATGCTTGCGCACGAACGCACCGTCGTTGCCCTTGTAAGCCTGGTATTCGCCGTCAACGGTGTCTTCCATCACCCGACGCAAGATGCCCTCGACGTCGCGTGCGAGCAGCGGATCCCAGTAGGACCCCCAGAGCAACTTGATCACATTCCAGCCGGCACCCCGGAAATCGCCCTCGAGCTCCTGGATGATCTTGCCGTTGCCGCGAACCGGTCCGTCCAGCCGCTGCAGGTTGCAGTTGACGATGAAGATCAGGTTGTCGAGTTTCTCGCGAGCGGCAAGACCGATCGCACCAAGCGATTCCGGTTCGTCCATTTCGCCGTCGCCGCAGAACACCCAGACCTTGCGCTTGCTGGTGTCGGCAATGCCTCGCGCATGCAGATATTTCAGGAACCGTGCCTGATAGATGGCCATTAGAGGCCCGAGACCCATCGACACCGTGGGAAATTGCCAAAAGTCGGGCATCAGCTTCGGGTGCGGATACGACGACAGCCCCTTGCCATCGACCTCCTGGCGAAAACTGTCCAGTTGCTCGGCGCTGAGGCGCCCTTCGAGAAACGCGCGACCGTAAATGCCTGGCGCCGAGTGGCCCTGGAAGTACACCAGATCCCCTCCGTGACCTTCGTGCGGTGCGTGCCAGAAGTGATTCATGCCGGTGCCGATCATCGTGGCACTCGATGCGAATGACGCGATGTGACCGCCAAGATCGCCGCCGTCAGGCGGGTTCAGCCGGTTGGCCCGAACGACCATCGCCATCGCATTCCAGCGCACATAGGAGCGGATACGCTCCTCATACTCATGATTGCCCGGCGATGCCGCCTCGAGATGCGCCGGGATCGTGTTCACATACGCGGTATGGGGCGAGAACGGGATGAACGCGCCAGATCGCCGAGCCTTCTCGATCAGCGTTTCGAGCAGAAAGTGCGCGCGTTCCGGGCCTTCGCGATCGAGGACTGCCTCAAGCGCCTCGAGCCACTCCTGAGTTTCCCGAGGATCCAGGTCACCCGGGATGTTCGCGAGCGAAAAGTTACTGGGCACCGCTGACATGCGCGCCTCCTGCATGGTCGTTATGGATTGGAATGGCGAAATTTTAGAAGTCGAGCGCTGGAAAGACAAGGAAAATTTTCATCAAGCGCAACGTGTTTTCACATTATGAATATCACCACCTGGAATCCATCTCTGTCACCCAGAACTCGCCAACACCGAGACCGTCGCACAAAGCGCTGCATCACAACCGTCGAGAATCCGTGCTATAGTGCAGGGCTGATTTTGCTGCGCGCCCGTAGCTCAGTTGGATAGAGTACCTGGCTACGAACCAGGGGGTCGTGGGTTCGAATCCTGCCGGGCGCGCCAATAAATACAATGAAAACAAAGGCTTAGAGAACAACCTCTAAGCCTTTTTTTTCTGCCTGTGTACTATAGAGCGGCATCTGTAATCGATCGGCATCTGTACTATAGATAAACAGATTGCGCTCCGCTGCGCGCCTACGTTCAAGCCCCTTGAGCACTCGCCCACCAGCCATGGCCCAGCGTAAAGACTGATCGGCTGCAGAGCCCGTTACCTCGAAACGCTCGAGCGAATTCGCCTCATCGTGGCGACTGACACGAGAATCGACCTTGCGTCCAAGGCAACCCGGACCGGGCCTTTAGCAACACAGTTTTACAGTTTCTAAACAATGCGCCGAGCCCAAGTGTTAGGCTCGTGATAGTCGCTTGCACGCTAGTCGCAGCCTTCAGATCACGCGTGCACTGCTCTCACGGATCTGCATTGGCATGTCTGTGCGCGCAGAGCGTCGGACATTCCCTGGTCCCGTCGTCACAGAGCTTGAGTCACGAAGAGCCAGGGCTCTGACACCGCTTCGAACGGGACCGCCCGATTGTCCTCTCTGCGCACACGCAAGACCCGTCCTTTCGAGCATCTGCAGCGCCAGGCGCGTCAGCAGCAGTCGTCCTATCACGAGGCCAAGACCCGCATCGACAATTACTCGATGCAATTGCGCGACGCGCTGGAGCGCGTCGAGCGCAATAAATCGCTGTACGACCTTCTGGCCGAAAACATCGGCGAAGCGATCAGCGTGATGAATCAAGACGGGACCTATGCCTACTTCAGCCCTTCATGGCTGAGAGTTCTGGGCGTCATGCCAGGCAAGGGGTTCTCGCCTGACGAAATTACCCACCCCGAAGATCACGATCGCCTGATCGCCGCAATCAGCGAGGCATTTGAAACGGGCAGTGCGGATACTGCTCCGTATCGAATCATCGTTCCCGATACCGGTGAATTGCGCTGGATGCGCTCAAGCGCTTCCGGCGTTCGGGATCGCAACGGGAATGTGATCAAGCTAATCACAGTCACCAGAGACATCACCGACGAGCATCTGCAGACGCAGCAATGGCAGGCTGAATTGGCGCGCCACCGGCTCTTGCTCGGCTCCACCTCGGAACTCATTGCGGTGCTGGATGCCGACTTGTCCATTCGCTATCACAACGCAGCGCTTGAGCGGCTCTTTGCATCGAGACTCGAGCCAGCCCATCTGCTATCAACCATTCATCCGCAAGACCGGCCAGCGCTTGAGGCTGCGTATCACCGCCTTCTGGATACCGGAGCCGAACAAACACTGAGCTTTCGTGTTTCACCGACTCCGCACCAGCAAATCTGGCTGCGCGCGGTCGCGACCCCGCTCCCAGATGAGCTTGGCCGACCAGAGTCGATCGCACTCGTCGCTCTCGATGTCTCCCAACTATTCGAAGCGCAGGAATCCTTGGCGTTGAGCGAGCAGCTCTATCGTCAGCTTGCCGAAGATACGCCAGACCACATCCTGATCTGCCAAGAAGGCGGCCAGATCTCATACGCCAACCCGGCAGCTCTGGATTTCTACGGCCGCCCGGGTCCCGCAAGCTTGCACGCCCTCGAAGCGCTCGCTCACCCGGATGATCTCGAGGAGATCCGTGGCCTGCTGATGGATGGCTTTTCGCGCAAGGTACCGCGCGCAGGCTTTCTCAGAGCCGCAGACCAACAGGGCGCCTACCGAACCTTTGATTTGCAGATTTCGCCAATCTCCACCGTTGCCGACAAGCCCGCCGAGTTCCTGCTGGTCGCCCGGGACCGCACCGAGCTTGTTCAGATCCGCCAGGAACTGGAGCATCGGGAGCGACGATTCCGCCAACTGGCCGACAACGTTCCGGATGCGATCACTCTTTTCGATCTCGATGGTCACGCGATCTACGACAATCCCTCGGTGGCCAGGCTATTCGGTGCACCCAGACCACTCGGGCGGCATTTCACCTACGGACTGAATGAACAAACCAGCGCGCTTGCCCGTCAGGCAGTCGCCGACGCACTGCATGACGCGCAGAACCGGCAGGTCGAACTCGACGCCACCAGCGCGGATGGAGGCCTTCTGAGCATCAATGGTTTGGTCTGCGTCACTCGCAGTCCAGACAATCAGCCCGACGGCTTCATCGTCATCCGCAATGACCTCACCCCGCTCAGACAGGCCTTACGGGAACTTGAAAAGAGCGAACGGCAATTTCGCAGCCTGATTGAGCAGACAAACGACTTCATGCAGGTGATCGGTGCAGATGGCTCCAGTCTGTACAGAAATCCGGCTTTACTAGATTTCCTGGGAACCACTGCAGCTTCGGAAGATGCCTTGGTAGGCGGAGCGGTCCACCCTGACGACCGGCAGAAAGTCATCGACAACATCGGCGAGCTGCTCGCGGGCAGAGGGACCAACGTTGGCGAGTACCGCCTCATCAGCCCGAAGACTGGCAAGACACACTGGGTATCGGCGTCCGGCGCGCTATTGCGCAACTCGGATGGCAGCGTCGACCAGTTGTTCACCACCTTTCGCGACATTACCGAGATCAAGGAAACCGAAGAACAACGCGCCCGTAGCGAGCAGATGTTCCGTTCGCTGATCGAAAACATGCCCGGTTTCGTGCAAATTTTCGATCCCGAAAAAATGATCTCGATCTACGATTCGCCGTCGCTTATCGCCGCTGCCGGCGATAGCTATCTTGAAGAGGCGCTCCCCTTTGATATCTTCATTCATCCGGACGACCGCGCCAAGGCGAACGCGGCTGCGCGCGCTTGCATCACCACCGGGGATCGTCAATTCGAGACATTCCGCATTACGTTTCAGCCGGGACAAGACATCTGGGTCGACGCCTCATTACTGTTGCTTCGCGCAGAGAACCAGAACGTCGGGTTCCACGACGGCGACCGTCTGCTGGTCATCTGCCATGACATCACGCAATTGAAGCGATCCGAAGAGTCGATGCGCCAGACGCAAAAGCTCGAAGCGATCGGCCAGCTAACCGGCGGACTGGCGCATGACTTCAACAACCTGCTTGGCATCGTCATCGGCAATCTCGACTGGCTTGAGGAGCACCTTCCCGACGATCCTGCC
>JALRBB010000339.1 GCA_023257915.1 Quisquiliibacterium sp.
GCGGCGCAATGCACCGCTGAAGAGCGCGAGGAGTACGAGGCGCACCTGGCGGCCGGCAAATCGTCTGGAAACGGACCCAGGCCCGGATACCGCGGCGCTGCTCGCGACACTGGCCGCCACGCTGGACCGGCTGCGCCCGCAGGCGCTGACGATGCGACGCGATATCCTTGCGGGGCTGGCCGCTGAACTGGGCTGGACGATGCGCCGCCGACCCTCGCTGCTGGTCGGTATTCCTCGCCCTCGCGGGCATTGAACTTGCGATGAACACTTTCTCGCGCGACGACTCGCGCATTCATGCGATTTATCGCGTCCGTTGCGATGCGAGCGACATCGAACAGCGCGCTTTCGCACTGGCCATCGAGCAGAGCATCGAAATGCCCTTGCACGCAGTGCGCAAGGCGCAGGTGCGCGAGGAGATCGTCGGACGCGTCGAAGCGATCGAAGCCTGTGATGATGGGTTCGAGGTGACACTGAGCCTGTCGGCACACAGCGTCGGCGGCGAAGCCGGGCAATTGATGAACATGCTGTTCGGTAACTGTTCATTGCAGCCGGACATCGAGCTGCTTGACGCCACACTGCCGGCCGATCTGCTCGATGCGCTGCCCGGTCCGGCACTTGGCATCGCCGGCCTTCGCGAACTGACCGGCGCACAGGCGAGAGCATTGACCTGCACCGCCCTGAAGCCGCAAGGCCTGGCACCCGATGAGCTTGCGGCGCTCGCCTATGTCTTGGCCCGTGCAGGCATCGACGTGATCAAGGATGACCACGGCATCGCCGACCAGCGCTATGCGCCATTTGCCGAGCGGGTCATCGCGGTACAGCGCGCGGTGGACCGGGCAAACCGGGAAACTGGTGGGAGCACTGTCTATGCGCCGAATGTCTCCGGAGGACCGTCACGGCTCGCCGCACAAATGCGCGATGCACATCGTGCCGGCGTACGCTGCGTGCTGGCCTGCCCGATGTTGCTCGGCGTGCCGGCGTTCATCGAAGTGCTGCGCGAACATGGAGAGGTCGGCCTCATCGCGCACCCGGCGATGGCGGGCGCGTCGCGCATCGCCCCGGCCCTTTTGCTGGGCAAGCTGTTCCGCCTGTTCGGGGCAGACGCAACGATCTTTCCGAATTTCGGCGGACGCTTCAGTTATAGCCGCGACACCTGTCGTGCGATCGCCGCCGCCGCGCGTGATCCGCTAGGTGCTCATGCGCCGAGCATGCCGGTACCCGCCGGGGGCATGCGCATCGAGCGGGTTGCCGAAATGATCGCGCAATTCGGCACGGATACGATGCTGCTGATCGGAGGCAATCTGCTCGAAGCAGGGGATGCGATGCCGCAGCGGGCCCGCGAATTCGTCGAGCAGGTGCGTGAAGCCTCTGACGCCGCCAGCGTGGTTTAGATCTCGTTCAAAGAAGGGAGTTGGCAATGAACCAGGATGCGGTCAGAAAGTCGCGACCGGATTTCACCTGGGAGCACACCGAGCTGTTGCGTTACAAGGTCGAGGGCAGCGCACCGTTTCGCAACGTGACCCGACAGGTGCTGTTCGATGACATCGCTGGCGGCGCGCAGTGGCGCTACTTCGAGGTTGCGCCGGGCGGCTGGTCGACGCTCGAGCGTCATCAGCACACGCACGCGGTGATGGTGCTGCGCGGTCGCGGACGATGCCTGGTCGGCCAGCAAGTTCGCGAGATCGCCGAGCGCGATCTGGTCGAGATCGCGCCAATGACCTGGCATCAGTTCCGGGCTGCCGAAGACGCGCCACTTGGATTTCTGTGCCTGGTCAGTTGCGATCGCGACCGACCGCAGCTTCCCGACGCACAACAGCTGCGCGCCTTGCGCGATGATCCGGCGATTGCCGAGTTTCTCGAAGGACAAGACCGATGAGCGGACACTTCGCAGACGTCGCGGCGCGACCGATCGCGGATCACGACGGCGCACCATTGCTCGAGCGCGCCGGCGCGCTGGTGCGGCTGACGCTAAACCGCCCCGAGCAGCACAACCGACTCGATCCGCTCGACGTCGACGCCATGACCGCGCTATTCGCGCAACTGACCCAGGAACATGCGAGCGATCCGTCTTCGGTCCGGGCCTTGCTGATCACTGGCACCGGCAACCGCA
This sequence comes from Quisquiliibacterium sp., assembly GCA_023257915.1. Taxonomy (GTDB): domain Bacteria; phylum Pseudomonadota; class Gammaproteobacteria; order Burkholderiales; family Burkholderiaceae_E; genus Quisquiliibacterium. The sequence goes on from JALRBB010000339.1 coordinate 2,111, forward strand.
CCTTCAGTTCGGGTTACACCCTGCAGGCCATCATCGACGAACTCGATTCGCGCTTTGAGCGCATGCTCGACACACTCGAGGAACTTCCATTCGTAACGTTCACGGTACTCAACGGCAGCGTCTATGGCGGCGCGACCGATCTGGCCCTGTGCTGCGACATCCGGATCGGCACGCCAGGGCTGAAGATGTTCATGCCGGCTGCGCGATTCGGGTTGCATTACTACGCCGGCGGCCTGCGACGCTACGTCAGCCGGCTCGGACTGGCTGCAAGCAGCAAGCTGATGCTGACCGCGATGACCATCGAATCCGAAGAGATGCTGCGTATCGGATTTCTGACCGAACTGGTCGACGCCGACGCGCTGTCCATTTTGCACCCAAAATCAGCCCTGGAGACCTCACCCAGACCCCTTCTCGGACCCCTCAGGTGGTCCATCCAGGTCCGAGGGGAAGCTCGAATTAAGCACCTTTTGAGGGGAAGCACAATTGCGCAACATTGAGTACTCGCCGGGCACTTTGGCCCTCGCGACGCTCACACGGTCTGTATTACTATGGTGCCAACTTTGTAAGGAGCCCCAAACGTGGTGGCCGGGCTCGGCCGAT
>JALRBB010000398.1 GCA_023257915.1 Quisquiliibacterium sp.
CGACGACCTGCGCGACATCCAGGCAGGTCATGCCGCCGGTATGGCCACCGTGGCTGCAGCCTACGGCTTTTGCGGTGATCACGACCCGCCCGAGCGCTGGGGCGCGCACGCGCTGATTGGCAAACCGATCGATCTGCTCGAACTGCTTGCGCTTCCGGCCTGAGCACGTGATCACGCCGACTGCGTGACAGATCCTCACTGAGGTTCAGCAGACGGCACTCAGCGGACCGAGGCTGCGGTCTGCTCGAGCCAATCGGACAGATCGTCGAGCAGAACTCCAACGGCGCGACCAAAGGCGTCGACGGCGGCCTGCGCGTTTTGCGACTGCGCTGGCGACTCGGCGGCGAAGACCCGTCGACCGAGCAGACGATGATCGGACCAGCTGACCAGTTCGGCGACGATCGCGGCACGCGCGAGTCCCGGTTCGGTGGAAACGTCGTGATACAGATACTCTAGACGCAAGTTCAGCAGCATCTGTCCGCGAACACCGGCAGTGCTCTGCACGACTGCCGCGAACGCGCCTCGCGCTTCCAGCCGGCGTTCGACCAGGATACCCAGCCGTCTGGACGGCTTTTCGGTCCAACCGGCGAGTTGATAGTGCGCCCGAGTTCCTCGGGAGCGTCCATACGAAATCATCTGCGACTCGTCGAACGCCGAGGCGCCGACACTACCGATCATCAACACCGTCTGGCGAATCGACTCGGGTCTCGTAGTGCTTGCCGATGCGGATGCCTGAGTGGACATGTCGTCAAGCAGATACCAGATGATCGACGGCGTACCCGCTCCGATCGACCCACAACCCGGCAAACCCAGCAAGGCTGCAGTCAGCGTCAACACCATCGGCAGGCGAAAAACCAGGCTTCGCATCACTCGAGTTTCTCCCCGGGGCCAAGTCCGCTGCGCGTCGGCCCAAGCAGCAGGCTGCGCGGATCCTGAAGGCGATCCAGCGTACGCGACAATTGCTCGACCCCGCTGCGTAATTGCTGGGTGGTTGCCCGCAACTCAAGGGCTCCCACATCCATGCTGCCTTGCGCAATGCGCGACAACGACGCGAGCTCGGATTCCAGTGCTCGGCTCGAAGCCGTCAAGCCGGCGACCGCCTGCCTGATCTGCGCAAGCGTCTCGCGAGTGTCGCCGATCGCGAGCTCTGCCTGCCTGGCCACCGGAACGGCCTGCCTGCCGAACTGCTCGACCAAGCCTGCAACGCTCTCGCTGCTCTTGCGAAATGACTGCGCTGTCTGCGCGAGTGTTTCTGCCGCCAGGCCCAGTGACACCGCGGTACGCTCGAAACTATCGAGCCGCTGGTTCAGCCCACCGGCAAGATCCCGAATGCCGGTCAGTGCTTGTGAAAACGCGAGCCGATTTTCGTCGTCCAGAAAACTGCCCAGCTGCGCGAACGACTTTTCCGCCGAGATCACGAGGCTGTTCGCGGTTCGGGTCAGCTGGTCAAAGTCCGACGTGCCTTCAGCGATCACCGGATGGGTTTCACCGTCGGGAACCTCTTCGAGCGCCGGCCCAGGCTGACCCGGCGTCTCGAGATTAATGCGCGCGATGCCAGTGACCAGGTTGCGAGCAATCACCGCCGAGCTGTTGGTGCTGACCGGAGTGCGACGCACGACCCGGATCTGAACCTGAACCCGGTTGATGTTGCTGCGATCGATGTCATACGATTCCACGCGCCCAACCTTGATCCCCTGCATGTTCACATCGCTTCCGACCTGCAAACCCTCGAGCGACTGTTTCTGAAAGTAGATCGTGTAGAAGCGAAAGTCGGATGCGACCCCGGAGCGGGCCAGCCAGATCGAAGCCAGCGACATCGCGAGCACCATCAACAGCACAACGCCACCGACGAGTTTGTAGCGAGCTTCAGGTTCCAACGACTTCCTCCATTCAGTCAGGCAGCGCGCCAGGAACGATCGATGCGCGGACCTCGAAATACGACCGAATCCAGGGGTCATCCACCTGGACGACCTGATCGACCGGACCGTTTGCGATCACCCGCCCCTTGCCCAGAACGATGACGCGGTCTGTGATCGTCAGTAAGGTATCCAGATCGTGCGTGACGATCAGCACCGTGATCCCGAGATCGTCGCACAGAAAACGCAGCAAGCGGTCGAACGCCCGGGCTGTGATCGGATCCAGACCGGAAGTCGGTTCGTCGAGGAATAGAACCTCGGGTTCGAGCGCCAGCGCGCGGGCGATCGCTGCACGCTTTCTCATGCCACCGGACAGCTCACTGGGCATCTTGGATCCAGCCAGGGTCGACAGCCCCGCCAGCGATAGCCGCAGGTCGACCAGTTGCGCGAGCATCCCGGGCGGTACCTGCGCATGCTCACGCAAGGGCGTGGCCACGTTGTCCGCGACATCGAGCGAGGAAAACAGAGCGCCGTCCTGAAACAGCATGCCGAAACGCTTGCGCAAAGCGTCAAGCTGGGCGCGAGATGCAGCCCATACATCAACCCCGAGCAAGCGAATGCTGCCCGCGCTTGGCTTCATCAACCCGATGATTTCGCGAAGCAGAACCGACTTGCCGGTGCCGCTGCCACCGATCAGTGCGGCAATCTCGCCGCGGCGAAGCGTCAAGTCGACGCCATCATGGATCAGCTGGCTACCGATCCGGGTGACCACGCCCTGCAGTTCGAGTACTGGCTCGCGTGGGTCGTTCATAGACCAAGTTCCTGCATCAGGATGGCGAAGAACGCATCGAGCAGAATCACCGCAACGATGCTCTGCACGACGGTCGAGGTGGTGTTGATCCCGATCGCGCGGGTATCACGACTGACCGTCATGCCCATCGAACAACCGATCACCGAGATAAAGAGTGCAAAGACCGGCGCCTTGGCCAGACCAATCAGGTAATGCCGCACCTCCAGGGTGTCGTCGATTCGGGCAATGAAGGTTGAGGCCGTGATGTCGAGCATTGATGCACAGACCAGTGCCGCTCCCGCCAGGCCAAGCACACTGCCGACGAATACCAGCAGCGGCAGGCCCAGCACCATGGCCAGTACCCGCGGCACGATCAACACCTGTTCGACCGACAGACCCAGCGTGCGGATCGCATCGATCTCATCGGTCAGACGCATCGTGCCCAGCTGCGCGGTGAACGCAGCCCCCGATCGCCCGGCCACGATGATCGCCACCAGCAGCGGAGAAAACTCCCGGACCATGCCAAGCGCGACGCCATCGACGACAAAAATGTTGGCACCGTACTGCGCCGCCTGCAGTCCGAGCAGGTAGGCAACCACCACGCCAATCAGGAACATCACCAGCGCAATCACCGGGACAGCGCTGGTGCAGGTCTGCGAAAGCTGCGCCAGCAGTTCGCGCCAACGCAGGCGCCGCGGCATGAACAGCGCTACCGCAAGCGCGCTGACCGCGACACCGAGAAAGCCCAGATGCAGCAACAGCAGGCGGCCGAGATCCTCGAGCTTTCTGCCGAAGCTCGACAACAGATCCGGCAGCCGGGCCTGCTGGCGACCACCGAGTTCGCCCAGTCGCTCGCGCACCAGTTCAACGATCCGGCGATGACTCTCGCTGAAGCCGGAAAGCCCGACTGCCGCCGGATCGATCCCGGCCTGTGCAATCGAACGCCAGATCAGCAAGGCCGCAGCGGTATCGATCGACAGCAGCGCCGAACCGTCAAGGCGCAGGTTTGCGCCGACCAAACCGCGTAGCGCAAGCCCGCCGAGTTCACGATCGAGTTGCTCCAGCTGGATCAGCGACCAGCGTCCTGACAAGATCAGCAGAACCGCGCCAGATTCTGGTTGCAGTCGGCATGCAGATGCCGGAGACGAGATGGGCATCGACTCACTCGCCAGTTTCGATGCGCAGCCGGCCCTGATTCATCGCCGTCATCGCATCGATCGTGCGCGCATCGGTCATCAGCTCGCAGATCAGGGTGCGCTCTTCGGCCAGACCGCTGGCGAGCGGACGATCCCAGGCACCGCGCACCAGCCTTTTCACATGGGCCAGTGCCCGCGGATGCTTGGCGGCCAGCCGTTCGGCGAGCGCGAGCGCATGAGCCAGGACAGGGCCATCGCAAAGCTCGCCGACCAGTCCGATACGCTCGGCCTCGTCCGGTTCGATGGTCTTGCCTTGCAAGATGAGTTCGAGCGCACGCGCCTGACCGAGTAGTCTGGCCATGCGCTGGGTGCCACCAGCGCCGGGCAACAGGCCGATATTGACCTCGGGGAGCCCGATTCGATAGTTGCCGCGTTGCGCGATGCGCAAGTCACAGGCAAGCGCCATCTCGCAACCGCCGCCCATCGCAACGCCATTGATCGCCGCAATGAAAATCCGCTCGCTTTGTTCGATGCGCCGCTGCGCGACGTGAATCGGCGATTCCGGCACCGGTCTGGACACATCAAAGGTCTTGCCGCGCGCCGCCATCTTGCGGCCCACACGCTCGAGAACCCCAACATCGTAGTGACGAATAAACACACCTTCTTGTGCGCCGGTGAGAATCACGACACGTACTGCGGCAGCAGCATCGATCAGGTCGAGCGCCTCAAGCAGTTCGCCTTCAGTAAGATCGTCCATCGTGCCTGACGGCGGATTCGAGAAAAACAGCACTGCGACCGCCCTGTCGCTCTGGAGCCGAACTCGCTTGCCTTCGAAAATCGTGGTGTGCATTACTCGGCTCCTGTCAGCAGTTCAACGAAACGGCGCTCGAAACCTCGCAATTGCGCGCCTTCTCGCATCGCGAGCTTGGCGAAATTCACGGGCAGCAACGCGGTCAGATCGAGCTTGACCAGGCCTCGGTCGCGTTCAGCGTCGAACGCGATTTCGGCGATCAGTCCGACCCCCATGCCGAGCAGTACGTATTCCTTGATCACGTCCGAGTCGATCGCCTCGAGAACGATGTCGGGATGCAAGCCTGCCTCGGCAAAACTCTGGTCGACTTTGCGCCGTCCGGCGAACTCCGGCGTGTAGGTGATCAGCGGCTCCGCTGCAAGCTTGCGCAGATCGATGCTGGTATCCCCCGCCAGCGGATGGGACGCCGGAACGACACCACAGTGATGCCAGCGGTACATCGGCAACGTGCTCAGCGCCGGATGCCGATCGAGCGATTCGGTTGCCAGCCCGAAGGTTGCCTCACCATGGGCGACCAGTTCGGCAACCTGCTCCGGATTGCCCTGATGCAGGCGCAAACGCACGCCCGGGTATTGCTGCCGGAACCGGGCAAGCTTGCGCGGCAGTGCATAACGCGCCTGCGTATGCGTTGCCGCGATCGACAGCGTTCCCGCGTCGCCGGATGCATATTCGTCGCCGACCTGCCGGATGTTGTCGGCCTCCACCAGCAAGCGCTGTGCGATCTCCAGCACGCGGCTGCCCGCCTCGGTCAGCTCGGTGTACTTCTTGCCACGGCGCGTGAACAAGGGCGTGCCGAGTTCCTCTTCGAGCTCGCGAATCTGCTTGGACAGGGCTGGCTGCGACGTAAACAATGCCTCGGCAGCCGCCGTCACGTTCAAGCCGCGGCGCACGGTTTCGCGCAAGGCCCGTAGTTGCTGGAAATTCATCGAACCAATTCGTCAAAGCGGTTACGAAACGCCAGTCGCTCACCGACTGAGGACCGACTGCGGCGATCATGAAGCTATATAACAGATCGATCTAAGGATGCGACGAAACAGTCGTTCCATCAAAGGGGCCAGACCCCGAGAATCGCGGCTCCGCTGATATCTCAGACACTGTGAGCCCGATGTGTACCAATATGATCCGTTAGACCAGAAGCTGGTGGAGCAGCGCGTCGCGCAGTTCCGCGACCAGACCCGACGCTTTCTCGCCGGCGAGCTGAGCGAAGCGCAATTCCTGCCGCTGCGGCTCCAAAACGGCCTGTACATGCAAAAGCATGCGCACATGCTGCGCGTTGCGATTCCTTATGGTCTGATCTCGAGCACGCAGCTGCGCACTCTGGCGACGATCGCGCGCGACTTCGATCGCGGCTATGGCCATTTCAGCACCCGGCAGAACATCCAGTTCAACTGGGTCGAGCTTGAACAGGTACCCGAGATCCTCGCTCAGCTCGCGCAGGTGCAGATGCACGCGATGCAGACCAGTGGCAACTGCATCCGCAACACCACCGCCGACCACTTCGCCGGCGTCGCGCCCGACGAGATCGTCGACCCACTGGTCTGGGCTGAGCTCATCCGCGAGTGGTCGATCCTGCATCCCGAGTTCGCCTTCCTGCCGCGCAAGTTCAAGATCGCGATCAGCGGCGCGGCCAATGACCGCGCAGCAACCTTGGTTCACGACATTGGCATTCGCGCAATCCTTGGCGCCGATGGGCAACCAGGCTTCGCAATTTCGGTTGGCGGCGGCCTGGGCCGCACGCCGATGGTCGGCCACGTGATCCGCGAGTTCCTGCCCTGGCAGCACCTGCTGACCTACCTGGACGCGATCCTGCGGGTCTACAACCGTTACGGTCGACGCGACAACAAGTACAAGGCGCGAATCAAGATCCTGGTCAAGGAAAGGACCCCGGAGGCGTTTCGCGACGAGGTCGAAGCCGAGTGGGCGCACCTGGTGGACGGGCCCGGCACCGTACCCGCGCAGGAGGTCGAGCGCATCACCGGACGCTTTTTGCGTCCGGACTACAAGCAGTT